>NZ_JBFBAD010000106.1:0-22434 GCF_040682075.1 Actinoplanes sp. NPDC051411
GTGTCCTGATGCTGGCGTTCTGCCAGTTCTCCCCGTGGGGTGGACTTCAGCGGGTTTTCGGGTTGCATCCGGCGCTGCGCGCGGCGGGCGCCGGCCGGGCTGAGGAGGCCGCCGATCGCGGGGCCGGGGAGCCCGATCGCGGGGCCGGGGAGCCCGATCGCGCGGACGGTGACGACGGATGGCGCGGCTCGGTCGCGCTCGTGCTCGGCTCCGCGACCGGCGGCATCGGCCAGCACGTCGCGTCGGTCGCCCGGGGCCTGCTCGCCGCCGGCTGCGAGGTGCTGGTTTGCGGGCCGGCCGCCACCGACGAGCTGTTCGGGTTCAGCGCCCACGGCGCCCTCTTCATGCCGGTCGAGATCCCGGCCAACCCGGGCGCGCAGGACGCGGGCGCCATCCGCCGCATGCGGGCCGCTCTGGCCAGCCGGCCACTCGATGTGGTGCACGCGCACGGACTGCGGGCCGGTTTCGTGGTCGGGCTGGCCCGGCCCGGCGTGCCGCTGGTCGTCACCCTGCACAACACCGTCATGGCCAAGGGGCTGCGCGGGCAGGCCGGTGCCCTGGTCGAGCGGATCGTCGCGCGCAACGCCGGCCTGGTGCTCGGCGCCTCCGAAGACCTCGTCGACCGGGCCCGGCTGGTCGGCGCCCGGCACGCCCGGCTCGGTGCGGTCGCCGCGCCGGCGCTGGCCAGGCCGAAGCGCAGCCGGGCCGCGGTGCGGGCCGAGTTCCGGCTGCGCCCCGAGACCCCGCTGATCCTCTCGGTCGGCCGGCTGCATCCGCAGAAGCGGTACGACCTGCTGGTCACCGCCTCGGCCCGGTGGAGGGCGCTGACCCCGGCCCCGGTCGTGGTGATCGCCGGCTCCGGCCCGAGCTACATGTCGCTGGCCCAGCTGGCGTCCGAGCAGCATGCGCCGTTCTACCTGCTCGGTCGCCGGTCCGACGTGCCCGACCTGCTGCTCGGCGCCGACCTGGCCGTGATCACCTCCGACTGGGAAGCCCGGCAGCTCTTCGCGCAGGAGGCGCTGACCTCGGGCGTACCGCTGGTCGCGACCGCCGTCGGCGGTCTCCCGGGCCTGGTCGACGACGCTGCCGTGCTGATTCCGCCGGACGACGTCGACGCGCTCGACCGGGCGGTTCGCGACATGCTGGCCGATCCGCGGTTGCGGGCCGACTACGCGGCCCGCGGGCCGCGCAAGGCGGTCACCTGGCCGACCGAGAAGGACACGGTCGATGACGTACGCGCGGCATATGCGGAAGTGACAAGCCGTTGAGGCGCATGCCCTGGGGGCCGCCGGTGCTGGTGGTGCTCGCGGTGATCGCGAGCCTGGCCGGCCTGGCCGTCCACCCGGCGACCGTTCCGGCGCCGCCGACCGTCGACTACGTGATCGTGGCCGGGGCGGCCGGCCTGCGCTGGGAGGATCTCGACCCGCAGCGCACCCCCAACCTGTGGCGCGAGGCCACCGAGGGCTCGATCGGCTGGCTGTCGGTCAAGTCGGCGCAGCGGGTGACCTGCCCGGACGACGGCTGGCTGACGGTCGGCGCGGGCAACTACGCCGCCTGGCCGCCACTCAACCCGCTCGGCCCGTGCTCGCTCGACCCGCCGGCGATCACCCAGCCCGACCAGATCGGCGCCGACCTGACCGACCAGGCGCTGGCGGTGCGGGAAAACCAGGACCGTCTCTCGTTCGGGGCGGTCCCGGGCGCGCTGGCCGAGTCGGTGCGGTGCACCACCGCGTTCGGCCCGGGGGCGGCGCTCGCCGCGGCCCGGCCGTTCGGGCGCGTCGACAAATACCAGCCGGCGCTGACCGGGGACGTGAAGGGCCTGCTCAGCTCGTGCCCGATCAGCATGGTCGACCTGGGCACGATCACCGGCTCGGGCCCGGACCGCGAGGCCGCGGTCGAGCAGGCCGACGTGGCCATGGGCAAGGTGCTGGCGGCCCGGCCCGACCGGTCGCTGGTGCTGGTCGCCGGCGTCTCCGACACCGACCGCACGACCCGGCTGCACGTGGCGATCGCCGAGGGTACGGGCTGGGACGGCGGCTGGCTCACCTCGGCCGGCACCGGACGCGACGGCTATCTGCAACTGGTCGACCTGGCTCCGACCGTGCTGTCGGCGCTCGGCAAGGCGACGCCGGAGAAGCTGTTCGCCGGGCGGACGGCCACGATCGTCGACGGCAAGCCGGCCGATCTGGCCCAGGCCGTGCAGGGCAGTCACAACGCCGATCAGCGGGCGGGCGCCCAGCACGCGGTCGCCGAGATCTTCTTCACCGTGCTGTCGATCGTCCAGTTGCTGCTGTTCCTGCTCATCATGCCGGTGATGGGCCGGGCCCGGCGGCATGCCGGGCCGACCGGTCCGGCGCTGCCGCCGCCGCGCCTGGTGGCGGCGTTCGAGGTGGCGCTGATCGCGGCCGCGCTGGCCATTCCGGCCGCCCTGCTCGCCGACGCGTCGCCCTGGTGGCGGGCGCGGCATCCGGCCTGGTGGTTCGGTCTGGTGACGTTCGCGCTGGTCGCCCTCGGCACCGCGGCGGTCCGATTCGTCCCGCGCTACCACCGCACGCTGTGGCCGATCGGGGCGGTCGCGGCGATCGGCACCGTGGTCGTCGGCCTCGATCTGCTCACCGGCGCTCAGTTGCAGCTCAACGGCGTCGCCGGTTACTCGGCGATTCACGGCGCGCGCTACGCCGGGGTCGGCGGGGTCGGCCTCGGCGTCTTCGTCAGCGGCCTGCTCGTGGTTTCCGGCTGGGCCGCCCAGTGGGTCCGCAAGCCCTGGCGCCCGCTCGTCTTCGTGCTGTTCGGCGGCGTCGGCGTGGTCATGGTCGGCAGTCCGTTCCTGGGCGCCGATCCGGTCGGGGCGATCGCGGTGACCGCCGGGGTGTGCGTGGCCGCGGCGATCAGCACCGGCGGCTGGCTGACCTTCCCGCGCATCGCCTGGGCGACGCTGGCCGGCCTGGCCGTGACCATCGGCTTCGCGGTCGTCGATCTGCGCCGGCCGGCACTCGAGCAGGGGAGCCTGGGCCGGTTCCTGTCCGCGATCGCCGGCGGGACCGGCGGCCCGGCGGTGCAGCGGGCCGCCTCGTCCAACGGTCAGACCCTCCTGGAGAGCCCGCTGACGGTCCTGGCCGTCATGGGTGTCCTGATGCTGGCGTTCTGCCAGTTCTCCCCGTGGGGTGGACTTCAGCGGGTTTTCGGGTTGCATCCGGCGCTGCGCGCGGCGGGCGCCGGCACGACCGTCGCGACCCTGATCGCCGGGGCGCTGGGCGGGTCGGGGCTGACCGTGGCCGGTGCGGCGGCGGCCGCGACGGTGCCGACCGCGGTGCTGACCGCCCTGCGGGTGCTGCTGCACGCGGCCGACCGCACGCGGGCCTTCCCGCCTCCGGCCCCGCTGTCCGATCCCGACAAATCCGGCGAAGATCATCTCGCGACGCGCTGACACGCGCTCCGAGCAGCCCGAACGTCAGCCTCGCCGCGCAGGTGTTACGGTGGACTCCCGTGGATGGGGGCCCGCGCATTCGACGTTGGGTCCCGGCCGCATTTCTGTAACGGCGACCACGGGAGCACGGCGTTGGCCTCATCAGTGCGCGAGACGCGGCACATTTTCGTCACCGGGGGCGTCGCCTCCTCGCTGGGCAAGGGGCTCACCGCCTCGAGCCTCGGCAATCTCCTGACCGCGCGCGGACTGCGGGTCGTCATGCAGAAGCTCGACCCCTATCTCAACGTCGATCCGGGCACCATGAACCCGTTCCAGCACGGTGAGGTGTTCGTCACCGACGACGGCGCCGAGACCGACCTGGACGTCGGGCACTACGAGCGGTTCCTCGACCGGGCGCTGTCCGGCAAGGCGAACGTCACGACCGGCCAGGTCTACTCGGCCGTCATCGCCAAGGAGCGGCGCGGCGAATATCTCGGCGACACCGTGCAGGTCATCCCGCACGTGACGAACGAGATCAAGGAACGCATCTTCGCGATGGCCGACCCCGACGAGCTCGGGCGTACGCCCGACGTGGTGATCACCGAGGTCGGCGGCACGGTCGGCGACATGGAGTCGCTGCCCTTCCTGGAGGCGATCCGCCAGGTCCGCCACGAGGTCGGCCGCGACCGGGTCTTCTACCTGCACGTCTCGCTGGTGCCCTACCTGGCGCCGTCGGGCGAGCTCAAGACCAAGCCGACCCAGCACTCGGTGGCGGCGCTGCGCAACATCGGCATCCAGCCCGACGCGCTGGTCTGCCGCAGCGACCGTGAGATCCCCGAGAAGCTCAAGCACAAGCTCGCGCTCTACTGCGACGTCGACCGCGAGGCCGTGGTGGCCTGTCCGGACGCGCCGAGCATCTACGACATTCCCAAGGTGCTGCACCGGGAGGGCCTCGACGCGTACGTCGTACGCCGTCTCGGCCTCTCGTTCCGTGACGTCGACTGGTCCAACTGGGACGATCTGCTCCAGCGCGTGCACCACCCGAAGCGCACGATCACGATCGCGCTGGTCGGGAAGTATGTGGACCTGCCCGATGCGTACCTGTCGGTGAGCGAGGCGATCCGGGCCGCCGGCTTCGGCAACAACGTGCGGGTGCAGCTGCGCTGGGTTCCGAGCGACGACTGCGAGACCATGGCCGGCGCCGCCGCCGCGCTGAAGGGCGTCGACGGCATCGTCATTCCGGGCGGCTTCGGCGTACGCGGCATCGAAGGCAAGATCAACACGTCGCGGTACGCGCGGGAGAACCAGATCCCGATCCTCGGCATCTGCCTCGGCCTGCAGTGCATGACCATCGACGTGGCGCGTGACCTGGCCGGGCTCAGCGGGGCCAACTCGCTCGAGTTCGACGAGCGGGCGCCCTACCCGGTGATCTCCACGATGGCCGACCAGGAAGACATCGTGGCCGGCAAGGGCGACCTCGGCGGCACCATGCGCCTCGGTGCCTACCCGGCCGTGCTGGCTCCCGACTCGGTCGTCGCCTCGGTCTACGGCGAGACGGAGATCTCCGAGCGGCACCGCCACCGCTACGAGGTCAACAACGACTACCGGCGCAAGCTCACCGACGCCGGCCTGGTCTTCTCGGGCACCTCACCGGACGGCCGGCTGGTCGAGTTCATCGAGCTCGACCGCGAGACCCACCCCTATTTCGTGGCCACCCAGGCCCACCCGGAGCTCAAGAGCCGGCCGACCCGGCCGCATCCGCTGTTCGACGGGCTGGTGCGGGCCGCGGTCGACTACGCGTCGGCCGACGAGCTGCCGGTGGTGGCCTCGTGACCGCCTTCGCCCACGAGACCCTCGAGCGCACCACCCGCTACGCCGGGCCGATCTTCCAGGTCTACAGCGACGAAGTGACGATGGCCGACGGCCACACGGTAAAGCGCGACGTGGTCGAAAACCTGGGCGCGGTCGGGGTCGTCGCACTCGACGACGTCGACCGGGTCGTGCTGATCCGGCAGTACCGGCACGCGGTCGGGCAGCGGCTGTGGGAGCTGCCGGCCGGTCTGCGCGACGTCGACGGCGAGGCGCTGGTCCGCGGGGCGGCCCGCGAGCTGGCCGAGGAGGCCGACCTGATCGCCGGCCGCTACGACCTGCTGATCGACCTGCACACGTCGCCCGGCTTCAGCACCGAGGTCATCCGGCTGTTCCTGGCCCGTTCGCTGACCCCGGTGCCGTCCGGGGACCGCTTCGAGCGGGCCGACGAGGAGGCCGAGATCGAGGTCGCCTGGTTCGACCTCGACGAGGCGGTGGCCATGGTGTTCCGCGGTGAGATCACCAACGCGGCGGCGGTCGGCGGTCTGCTGGCGGCGGCCCGGGCGCGGGACGAGGGATGGGCGACGCTGCGGCCGGTCGACTGATTCACGTCACGGCCTGGGACGGCCCGGCTTCCGCGACGCCGGCCGTCCTGGTGCACGGGACGTTCTCGTGGGGGACGCTGACCTTCTCCGGGCAGCGTCCCCTCGCCGTTTCCCGGCGACTGCTGGTGCCCGACCGGCGCGGGTTCGGGGCCAGCCCGGGGAGTCACAGCGACTATGCGGTCGACGCCACCGACGTGGTCGGTCTGCTCGGCTCCGGTGCGCACCTGGTCGGGCACTCGTACGGCGGGACGGTGGCGATGCTGGCCGCCGCGGCCCGGCCCGAGCTGGTGCGGTCGCTGACGCTGATCGAACCGTGTGCGCACCAGGTCGCGGCCGATGTGCCGGTCGTGGCGGCGGCGATCGAGGACGGCCGGCGCTTCATGGAGTCGGCCCGGCGCGGGACGGCCGAGGAATACATCGCCACCGCGTACGGGGAAAGGCCGCGGCCGACGCCGGCCGCCTGGCTCTCCCGGGCCGCCTCGACCGCGCTGACCGAAAGACCGTGCTGGCTCGCCTCGCTGGCGACGGCACCGCTGCTCGCCGCGTCGTTTCCCAAGCTGGTGATCGTCGGTGGGTGGGAGACCGTGCCGCCGGGCTATCGGCCCGGGATGGCGCCGCTCATGCGGGCGGTCTGTTCACGCGTCGCCGAGCGGATCGGGGCCCGTCTGGCCGAGGTGCCGGGGGCGGCGCACGATGCGCAGCTGTCGCATCCGGAGGTGGTCAACTCGCTGCTGTCGGCTCTGTGGGCCAGTCGAGAAGAGTGAGCTGATCGGGCCTTGGGCGCGGCGGCATCTCGGGCGGGCCGGGCCAGTCGAGGGCCGGCCGGATGCCCGTGACGATCAGGTCGACGGGCTTCTGGGGATAGAGACCGGCCCGGACAGCCGAGAACATCAGGGTCTCCTCGCCGCAGCCCTGCCAAGGGCGGCAGAAGGCGGCGCCACCCCGGGTCACCCGCGGGCCGTCGCCGAGGTGGGGGACCGCGTCGTCGCCGACGTGGTGATATCCGGGACGGTAGGTGTCCGCGCACACCTCGGTCGCGCAGCCCACCGCGGCGAGCCCGAACGGGTTCTCGTGCCGGGGATCCAGGTCGGTCTCCTCGCGGGGCGCCATGTCTCCCCAATAGGTCAGCGTGGTGGTGCCGGCGCGGGCGACGCGCTCCCATTCGGCCTCGCTGGGCAGCCGGAACGGGAGGACGTCGAGCATCCGCTCCAGCACCTTTTCGCGATAGATGATCGCCGGTTCGTCGTCGGCGAACTCGATCTCGCCGTCGTCGTAGCCGGGCAGGAAATGGCGCGCCTGGGCGACCGTCAGCGGCTGCCGGGCCAGCAGGAAGGCCGGCACGGTGACCCAGTGGGCGGGCCGGCACTCGGCGGCCGTGTTCGGGTACCAGACGATTTCCGGGTCCTCGTCGTCGAGCATCGCGCCGACCGCTTCGAGTTCCTCGTCCGACAAGCCCATCCGGAAGTGACCGGCCGGGATCCGGCGGAAGACCACGCCCGAAGGCTCGTGCCGCCAGGCCGGTCGGCCGGTCACGACCGTCTCGATCAGCTCAGCCACGTCAGCATCGCCGCGATGAGGTCGGGGCCGGCGGCGGCGGTGCCGTGGTTGCCGGGGATCTCGGCGTAGGTGCCGTGCGGAAGGGCGTCGGCCAGCTGCCGGCCGGAGGCGGCGCGTTCGTCGTCGCGGCCGATCACGACGAGCGTCGGCGTGGTGATGCCCGGCAACGCCTCCACCGGCGTGGCGACCAGCGAGTCCAGAACGTGGACCAGTGCGTTCGGCTCGGCCACCCGCTTGCGGAACGCCGCGCCCGCCCCGCCGCCGATGCCCTGCACCTCCCGCAGGCCCTGGCCGCCGACGACCGCCCGCCGGGGCCGGGCTCCGCGCACCAGCATCCGCACCACGATGCGCGCGCCGAGCGAATAACCGCCGAGGTCGTAGTCGTCGAGACCCAGATGCTCGATCAGCGCGAGCCCGTCGTCGGCCAGCACATCGGGCGGGTAGAAGTCTTTGTCGAGCGGCTGGGCGCTGCTCCCGTGGCCCCGGAAGTCAGGGAGGACGACTCGGAACCCCGGGACGGGGGGCCACAGCGAGCCGTCGCCCGCGAAGCCGTGCAGCAGAACGAGAGGGCGGCCTTCACCCACCTCCCGATAGGCCAGACCAGGTCCGAAGAACGGCACGGACGGCAGCGTATACGGTGTCGCCGTGACCGACCTTCTGGGCCAGATCCGCGCCACCCCATGGCTTCTCGAGCTCCTCCGCGTCGAGTTCGACTTCGACCTCGGCCGCGTCGACCCGGTCGAGGAGGTGCACCTGCCCAACGGCGACCCGCTCACCCCGGTCGCCGGCGACTCGGGCGGCGGCAGCTTCCTGCTGACCCCGTCGGGTGCCGTCGTCTACGCCGGATCGGAGGGCGAGGGCGGCCTCATCGCGACGAACCTGCGGGACGCCCTGGCGCTCGTGGTCGGACTGCCGAGCCTGCACGACGCCCTGTCCCAGCCCGGCGACGAGGCGTGGCTGGCCGAGTGCGACGACGAGATCCGCGCGGAACAGCCCGATCTCGACGACAACCGCGCCCGCGCCCGGGACGCCCTGGGCCTGCCGCCGGCCGCGACCCTGCTCGACGCGCTGGTCAGCGCCGCCGCCGACGACAACTTCCGCCCGGTCAGCGAGCACGGCCCCTACGAGCCGATGCTGTCCTGACTCAGGAACGCCTCGATCTGAGCGGTCCCGTGCGTACGCCATCAAGCGTTGCCGAGACGCACAGCGTCCCCACGCTAGTCGGCTCGTAGGCGGCTCAAGGCCGCGGCCAGCCGGGTCAGCTCGCTGGGGGACAGGTCGGCCAGGGCGGCCGGAGGCTCGTCCATGATGTCGCGGGCGACGACCACCGCGGAGCGGCCGGCCTCGGTCAGGGTGACGACCTTGCGGCGGCGGTCGCCGGGGTCGGAGGCGCGGGTGGCGAGGCCGAGTTGTTCCAGCTGGTCGACGATGGCGGTGGCGTACGGCTTGTCGATGCGCTGGGCCTCGGCGATGTCGCTCAGCGAGTGCGGTCCCTCGCCGAGCATGAGCAGCACCTGCACCTTGCTGCGGCCCTTGGCGAGGCCGTCACCGAGAGCCTGGCGCAGCCGGTGGCGGGGGGAGTGGCGCTCGACGAAGTCGCGCATCAGTGCCCACACCTGGGCGGCGTCGTCGGTGGTCATCGTCGGAGGCTCGTCCTTCGCTGGCGCCGGCTGGTCGCAGCAGACTATCGCTACTGGTCACGGGCGCGGTCACTCCAGGCCGAACACGGTCGGCGATTCGGCGTCGCGTACGGAACAGCCGTGCGGGTGATGGCGGGACGGGCGCCGCAACAGACATCGACGGTTGTTGCTCGATGGGTGGCGTGGGGCATACCTTCTGGGAGCGCTCCCAAGTCCCTGGAAAGGACCCGTCATGAAGAGATGGCTCATCGCCGCCGCGGCCGGACTCGCGCTCCTCGCCACGCCGTTGCCGGCCGGCGCGCAGACGACCGCCGACCCGACGACACCGGTCACCGGCAACGCGACCTACTTCGACGGCCTCGGCTCCCCGTACGGCGGGTGCGGCCTGCCCCAAGGGCAGCTGGATTCCCAGAACTTCGTGGCCCTCAACGTCTACGACACCCCCGGGGACTACTCGTTCTATCCGCGGCCGCTGACCGGGGCCGACGTGAGCAAGATGGGCATGTGGAACAACGGCCTCAACTGTGGCCGCTGGGTGCAGGTCAGCATCGCCGACTACTGCACCGGGGTGAACGACGGCGCGCCCGGCCAGCCGTTCTGCCGCAACGGATCGTGGACGGCCGACCAGTACAACGGGGCCACCCTCAACATGCTGGTCGCCGACAGTTGCGGCGACTCCAACGGCTGGTGCCGCGACGACCCGTACCACCTCGACCTGGCCAAGGGGTCGCTCAACCAGTTCGCGAAGGACGGCGCCCCGGTCGGCGACATGTATCCGGACCACTGGAACAACCGCCACATCACGTGGAAGTTCATTCCGGCGCCCGCCTACACCGGTGACATCAAGATCGGATTCCTGCAGGGTGCCCAGGCGTACTGGCCGGCGATCGCGGTCAACCACCTGGCCAACGGCATCCACAGCGTCGAGTACCTCAACGGCGGCACCTGGCACACGGCCAAGATGAACAGCGACATGGGCCAGTCGTACATCATCGACGGGACGACCTCCGGGTCGACCCAGTTCCAGATCCGCGTACGCGACGTCACCGACCAACTGATCAACGGCGGCCGGGTCTATTCGTTCTCCCTGCCCGCGGGGTGCTCGTCGACGTGTTCGCAGGCCTACACCGACGCGAGTTATACGACCGGTGACGGGGGCGGCAGCCCGACGACCCCGCCGACAACCGGCCCGACGACCCCGCCGACAACCGGCCCGACGAGCCCGCCGACGACTGGTCCGACGACGCCGGCCGGCGGCTGCACGGCCGCGGTCACGGTGGCCAGTCAGTGGGGCGGCGGGTTCCAGGACAACGTGACCGTCACCGCGGGCAGCGCCGCGATCAAGGGCTGGTCGGTCAAGTGGACCTTCGCCAACGGTGAGACGGTCAGCCAGATGTGGAGCGCCGGCTATGCGGCCAGCGGCTCCACGGTCACCGCGTCCAACGTGTCGTGGAACGGCGCTCTCGCCGCCGGGGCGTCGACGAGTTTCGGCTTCACCGGTTCCGGCACGCCAGCCGCCGTCACCGCCCGCTGCACCGCGTCGTAAACAGTCGCCGGGCCTTGATCGTCCGGCGGGGCGCTCGCCCTGATCCGGCGTTGCGCCGGAATCAGATCCGCGGCTCGCCGGGCGGCTCCGCGAGCATTCAAGCCACGGATCCGTGTCGTCCCCGATCACTCACCGTGGATGGATGGTGGGGATTCAGGCCTGCGTCCGTGCGATCGGAACGACGTCGTCGGCACTGGCGAGCCACGAAGCGCGCCATGGGGTGGAGGTGTAGGGAGGGTTGTAAATGCCGTGCCTGGCCGGTCCCACGACGGCAGACTGGCGAGATGACCATCCCCCCGGCGGCGTTGACCGAGCATGATGACCGTTGGATACTGCCGTTCCGGGGGCTCACCGTTAGCCAGATCCAAGTCGACTTCGCGTTTGGATTGGTTTTCGACGACCTATGTGCCGTACGGATCAGCAACACGGCCACGCTGGGTTGGGTCAACGTTGCGGAAAAGCCCGAGAAGATCGTGCTGGACCCCGGACGTCAGGACGTTGCGGCGGCCCTCGTGCTTTTCAACGCCGAAGTAAAGTCAGCGGTTGCGTTCAAGTCAGGGGCGCTGCGCATCGTGTTCGGTGACGGTCATCTGCTCCAGGTTAAGTCGGACCCTGACTGCGAGGCATGGACCGTGACCGGACCAGACGGCATGCTGATGGTGAGCTTGCCGGGCAGCGGTCTTGCTGTTTGGCGTTCCCGGTCATAATCCAACCTCCTCTTTCGAGGAATCCGCGTACTCCGGGACGAAGTGCGGGTAGCTGCAGCGTCCGTGAGAAGGGATGACTGCCTTGGCTGCTGCGAGGCCGCCGTCCCATCCAATGATCAGGAGCTTGAGGCAGGGCTGTCGGTTGCCGTCCGTCGCTCCATCAAAGCGGGAGGAGCTCAGCAGAGGCGGCGGGCCAGGACCTGCTCGATCGCGGGCTTGAGAAAGGTGAGTGTCAGATCCGCCCGGCGGGCGGTCCACTGCTCGGTGGCTGGACCCGGGTTGCCGTAGCGGCGTTGCCTGATGTCGTCCACCACCTCCGGCGGGGCTTTCATGTCGGTGAGCACGCGGAGAGCCTCGGCTTTGGTGATCAGCTCGCCGTCCTGCAAGGTCACTGTTGCTCTGGCCAGAGTCAGTAGGCCGAGGTCGACCCAGATGTCGCGGGTATACCACTCGGGGTGGTCCAGAGACGGTTGCCAGAAGTTTTCCAGGTCGTCGACGATGAAGTCGGCGAGTTGTCGGTCGGTCACCGGTGGCAGGAGGGCTGCCGGCGGTCGGCCGTAGAGGACGGTCCCGAAGTTGTGCAGCTCGCGCCTGGTCACGGGGGTGACTGGCCGGCGCATGAGTTCCTCGTGGGCCCAGGTGAGGTGCGAGCGTGCCGGGTCATCCAGCTCGGTGGCCGCAAGATAGCTGCAGTGCAGCCTCGATGCGAAAGGGATGGCACTGCCCAGGTTCTCGTGCATTTCCCCGAGCCGCTGTTCCTCCTGTGTCGTGCACGGGCGGTCGAGGACGGCGATCAGGTCGAGGTCGCTGCGCCCGGGCTGGTAGTCACCGCCAGCGAGCGACCTGTGCGCCCACACCGAGACCAGCGGCAGAACTGCCTGGACGGTGCTGACGAACCGATCGAGGAGCTGGCCGGTGGCCTCATCTGTCATGTGGACAGTCTCGGTCACTTGCCGGGATGGCAAGCGTAAAGCTGTCGTGCTGAGGGTGAGCGGTTCATGCTCTTCTGCCGGGGCCGAGAGGAGTCCCACGACCTGTCGCCGTTGCCGGCCGGCGGAACCGCCTGCCTCCTGAAGGTGACCAGCCGCCCGGCGCAGGCCGGCAGACGATGTGGCGGGGCTGACGTCCGGATCGGCCGCACTTGACAACGATGTCGGCAGGGCCGAATCTGGGAGCGCTCCCATTCTCATCCCCGTCGATTGGTTAACGATGAGACCACGTACGTTATCCCTGGCCGCGACCGGTCTTCTGGTCGTCGCCGGGACGATGGCCACGACGTTGTCCCCGGCGTCCGCGGCCGCCGCCGGCTGTTCCGTCACCTATCAGGTCACCGGCAGCTGGCAGGGCGGCTTCCAGGGCGACATCGCGATCACCAACCTCGGTGACGCGCTCAGTTCCTGGTCGCTCGGCTTCGACTTCCCCACCTCGGCGCAGAAGGTCACCCAGGGCTGGGGCGCCGCCTTCAGCCAGTCCGGAGCCCACGTCACCGCGGCCAACGTGAGCTGGAACGGGGCGCTCGCTACCGGCGCCTCCACCTCGGTCGGCTTCCTCGGTTCGTGGTCGGGCACCAACCCGGTCCCGACGGCGTTCACGGTGAACGGGGTCGCCTGCAACGGGTCGACAACAACGACCCCGCCCACGACCCGGCCTACGACCCCGCCCACGAGCAACCCCACCACGCCGCCTCCCGCCAACGGCCCGGCTCCGGCTCTGCACGTGAGCGGCAACAAGCTGGTCGACAGCGCCGGTGCCCAGCACAAGCTGTACGGCGTGAACCGCTCCGGCGGCGAGTTCGCCTGCATCCAGGGCAACGGGTTCTGGGACGGCCCGATGGACCAGGCGTCGATCACCGCGATGCGCACCTGGAAGATCCGCGCGGTTCGTGTGCCACTGAACGAGGAGTGCTGGCTCGGCACCGCCGACGTCCCGGCGGCCTACGGTGGCACCGCCTATCAGAACCAGGTCAAGACGTACGTGAATCTGCTCGTGCAGAACGGCATCACGCCGATCGTCGAGATGCACTGGAACTACGGCCTCTACACCGGAAACTCGGCCGGCTGCAGCGACGTCAAGGCGACCTGCCAGAAACCGATGCCCGACGCGCAATACGCCCCGGGCTTCTGGACCGGCGTGGCCAACGCGTTCAAGGGCAACGATGCGGTCGTCTTCGACCTGTTCAACGAGCCCTACCCGGAGCGCGCCACCGGCGACGAGACGTCGGGCTGGAAATGCTGGCGCGACGGCGGCACCTGCAACGGCATCGGCTATCAGGTGGCCGGTTTCCAGACGCTGGTGAATTCGGTCCGCGCGACCGGCGCCACGAACGTCATCTTCATCGGCGGCCTGGCCTATTCGAACGACCTGACCCAGTGGCTGACCTACAAGCCGACCGACCCGAAGAACAACATCGCCGCGTTCGCGCACATCTACAACTTCAACACGTGCTCGAACACGTCGTGCTTCGACAGCCAGCTCGCCCCGGTCGCCCAGCAGGTTCCGCTGACGCTCACCGAGATCGGCGAGAACGACTGCGCTCACGGTTTCGTCGACACCCTGATGAACTGGGCCGACCAGCACGGCGTCGGCTATCTCGGGTGGACCTGGAACACGTGGGACTGCAGCACCGGACCGTCGCTCATCTCCAACTTCGACGGGACCGCCACGGCGTACGGTCAAGGGCTGAAGACGCACCTGGCGTCGGTTTCCAACTGACGGCTCGGGGGCGGGCCGGGCCCGCCCCCGAACCGAAGAACTGCTCAGGAAATCGGCCGCCGGGTCGGGACATTGACGGCGATCGTCTCCGGGTATTTCAGGCCGGCGCCGGTGTTGAGGACGACGACCTCGTCCGTACCGGAAAGGAAGCCGGACTCCCGCAGGTGCCGGGCCGCCGCGAAGCAGGCGGCGCCCTCCGGGCAGATGAAAGTGCCCTCGTCGGCGGCCAGCCGGCGCTGTTCGGCGAGAAGCGCCGAATCGCACCCCGCGACCGCGGTACCCGCGGTCGCCCGCACGGCCTGAAGGACGAGAAAGTCGCCCAGCGCTTTCGGTACGGTGATGCCGAAAGCGACCGTTTTCGCATCGGGGAATGGCGTGCTCTCCTCGGCCCCGGCATGGAAGGCCTCGACAATCGGCGCGCAACCCTCGGCCTGCACCGCGACCAGCCGCGGCATCTTGTCGCCCGCGACCAGTCCGAGCGCCCGCATCTCGCGCAGCGCCCGGTAGATGCCGATCAGCCCGACGCCGCCGCCGGCCGGGTAGAGGATCACGTCGGGCACCCGCCAGCCGAGCTGCTCCGCGATCTCGTAGCCCATCGTCTTCTTGCCCTCGATGCGGTAGGGCTCGCGCAGCGTGGAGACCTCCTGCACGCCCGGCCGGCTCTCGAGCTCCTGCTTGATCAGCTTCCCGGCGTCCCCGATCAGGCCGTCGACCAGGAACAGTTCGGCACCGACCGCCACCACCTCGTTACGGCAGATCGCCGGGGCGCCGACCGGCATGCCGATCAGGCACGACATGCCGGCCCGCGCGGCGTAGGCCGCCCACGCCGATCCGGCGTTGCCGTTGGTCGGCATCGCGACGCCGCGCACGCCCAACTCGGCGGCCCGGGACACGCCGACCGCGGCGCCGCGCGCCTTGAAAGTGCCGGTGGGAATCAGGCCTTCGTCCTTCATCAGCAGCTTCGGTACGCCGATCCGCGCGCCATAACGCGGCAGCGGCAGCAGCGGCGTCATGCCCTCGCCGAGCGTGACGATGTTCGCCGGGTCCCGCACCGGCAGCATCTCGTGGTAGCGCCACAGCGTCGGCGCCCGCCCGGCGATCGCCTCCCGGGTCAGCGTCCGGCCGGCCAGCTCGAGGTCGTATTCGACGAGCAGCGGGGCGCCGGCCTCGCTCACACCCTGAACCTGGTCGGCGTCGTATCGGGTGCCGGTGCGCGAGCAGACGAGGTGACTCAGGGCCGAGTAGGACATGCTGATCATCCTTCCAGATCGCCGGCCGCCGCTCGCTTGGTCGCACCTGCATGGGCTCTCGCCGGAATCGACCCTGCTTCCGGGGGCCGTCGTCTTGTGGCTCATCGTCGCGACGGCCGGCGGTTTCAGGCCAGCCGCGCCAGTGGCCGGCGCATCGTGTCGGCTTCCGAACTGTCCTCGTAGTCGAGGCGGGCCTCGAACGTGCTGTCGTGGTAGACCACCGAGAGCCCGACGATCGCGGTGGGCACCTGGGGGTTGTCGCCGACCGCGGCCATGCAGTCGAAGGTGCCGACGCCGGGATAGGCGTCCGGCGGAGCCTTGCCGAACAGGTGGGCGACCGGACTGATGTCGAGCACGCGGCACTTGTCGGCCGGTTTGTGGTAGCTGACCCGCAGGCCGGCGATCAACACGGCGAAGCCGCCGGCGATCACCAGGGCGGTGACGGCCAGGCCGACCACGGCCGGCCAGAGGCGAGGGCGGCGGCGGGTCACGGAAGGATCCCAGGTCACGGTCGCTGCGTCGATCACCGCCGACACCGTACGGGGTGAGCACGGAGCTCGCTGCCCCGATTGCTGTGACGGTCGCCAACGCCCGGGAAAGTGTCAGCCGTCGGCGGTAGTCTGCGGCCGAGAAGGTTCTTACTCAGCGTTGAGAAAGGACGGTGTCGGCGGTGCGCGTCGGCATTCCCAGCGAGATCAAGAACAACGAGTTCCGGGTCGCGATCACTCCGGCCGGGGTCTACGAGTTCGTCCGGGCCGGGCACGAGGTCTTCGTGCAGTCGGGCGCCGGAACCGGGTCGTCGATCACCGACGGCGACTATCAGGCGGCCGGGGCGACGATCCTGGCCGGGGCCGACGACGTGTGGGCCACCGGCGAGCTCATCCTCAAGGTCAAGGAGCCGATCGCGGAGGAATATCCGCGCATGCGGCCGGGCCAGGTCCTCTTCACCTATCTGCACCTCGCCGCGTCCAAGGAGTGCACCGACGCGCTGATCGACCGCAAGGTCACCGGCATCGCCTACGAGACGGTCGAACTGCCCGACCGGGCGCTGCCCCTGCTCGCCCCGATGTCCGAGGTCGCCGGGCGGCTCGCCCCGCAGGTCGGGTCCTACCATCTGATGCGCTCGGGCGGCGGGCGCGGCGTGCTGATGGGCGGCGTCCCCGGTGTCTACGCGGCCAAGGTGGTGGTGATCGGGGCCGGCGTCTCGGGCATGAACGCGGCCGCGATCGCGCTCGGCATGCAGGCCGAGGTGCTGGTGCTCGACCGCAACATCGCCAAGCTGCGGGCGGCCGACGCCGACTACCGCGGCCACCTGCAGACGGTGGCCTCCAACGCCTACGAGATCGAGAAGGCGGTGCTCGACGCCGACCTGGTCATCGGGGCCGTGCTGGTGCCCGGGGCGAAGGCGCCCAACCTCATCTCGAACGAGTTGGTCAGCCGGATGAAACCGGGCAGCGTGCTGGTCGACATCGCGATCGACCAGGGCGGCTGCTTCGAAGACTCGCGGCCCACGACCCACGCCGACCCGGTCTACCCAGTACACGGGTCGATGTTCTACTGCGTGGCCAACATGCCCGGCGCGGTGCCCCACACCAGCACGTACGCGCTGACCAACGTCACCCTGCCGTACGCTCTCGAGCTGGCCAACCTGGGCTGGCGGGCCGCGCTGCGGGCCGACCCGGCGCTCGCCCTCGGGCTCAACACCTTCGACGGCCACGTCGTCTACGGCCCGGTCGCGGCGGCGCACGGCATGTCCACCTTGCCGCTGACCGAGGTGCTGAGCTGATTCTCGAGCGTGCCATCGACTCCTACCTCGATCATCTGAGTGTCGAGCGTGGGCTGTCCCGTAACACCCTCGCTTCCTACCGGCGCGACCTGGAGAGATATTCGGAGGCGCTGACCGCGGCCGGGATCGCCGACCTGGCCGCGGTGCGCTCGGCCGACGTCACCGCCCACCTGGCCGGGCTGCGGGCCGGCGGGCTCGCCTCGGCGTCGGCCGCCCGGGCGATCAGCGCGGTCCGCGGCCTGCACCGGTTCGCGACCCGCGAGGGCCTGGTCGCGGCCGACGTGGCGGCCGACGTCAAGCCGCCCGCGCCACCCCGGCGGCTGCCCAAGGCCCTCGACGTCGACCAGGTCACGCGGCTGCTCGACGTCGCCGACGACACCCCGCTCGGGCTGCGCGACAAGGCGCTGCTCGAATTCCTGTACGGCACCGGCGCGCGCATCTCCGAGGCGGTCGGCGCGGCGATCGACGACCTCGACCTGACCGGCGACCCGGCCGCCGTTCTGCACGGCAAAGGCGGTCGCACCCGTCTGGTGCCGGTGGGCGGTTACGCCAAGTCGGCGCTGGAGGCTTACCTCGTACGCGGAAGGCCGGCCCTCGCGGCCAAGGGTCGCGGCACGCCGGCCGTGTTCCTCAATGCCCGCGGAGGGTCCTTGTCCAGGCAGAGTGCGTGGACGATCCTGCATCGGGCGGCCGCCGCGGCCGGGTTGCCGGTCGAGGGACCGCACGCGGTGAGCCCGCACACGCTACGCCATTCCTACGCCACCCACCTGCTCGACGGGGGCGCCGACGTGCGGGTCGTGCAGGAACTTCTCGGGCACGCCTCGGTCACGACCACGCAGGTGTACACCTTGGTCACTGTTGATCGGCTCCGCGAGGTCTACGCGACCGCGCACCCGCGGGCTCGTTAAAGCTGCGCACCCATAGATGACGACACGCCGACAGCTGACCCCGATCGTGCGCTCGGCGTGGCGTAGAGTCGGGCTTCGGCTCCGGCTTTGAGTCGGAAGGGGGGCGAGGGCCGTGTCAGACAACGATTCGCGTGCTGAGGCCTGGACCTCGACGCTGCGTGAGCAGCAGGGTTCGCTCGACCTCGGCGCCGATCTCGGTCCCGCCGACCCGACGGCCTACACGATGCGCCGGCCCATCCCCGAGCCGATGCCGACCGACCGGCACGGGCCCGCCCGCATCATCGCCCTGGCCAACCAGAAGGGCGGGGTCGGCAAGACCACCACGACGATCAACCTCGGGGCCGCCCTCGCGGAGTATGGCCGCAAGGTCCTCCTGGTCGACTTCGACCCCCAGGGCGCCTGCTCGGTCGGTCTCGGTGTCAACCCGCACAACCTCGACCTGAGCATCTACAACCTGCTCATGCAGGACGACGTCGTCGCCGAAGACGTGATCATCAAGACCGACGTGGCCGGCCTGCACCTGCTGCCGGCCAACATCGACCTCTCGGCGGCCGAGATCCAGCTGGTCAACGAGGTCGCCCGCGAGATGGCGCTGGCCCGGGTGCTGCGCACGGTCCGCAAGGAATACGACTTCATCCTGATCGACTGCCAGCCCTCGCTCGGCCTGCTCGCGATCAACGCGCTGACCATCGCGCACGGCGTGCTCATCCCGCTGGAGTGCGAGTTCTTCTCGCTGCGCGGCGTGGCCCTGCTGCTCGACACCATCGACAAGGTCCGCGAGCGGCTCAACTTCGACCTCGAGCTCGAAGGCATCCTCGCCACGATGTACGACTCGCGCACCACGCACTGCCGGCAGGTGCTGCAGCGGGTGGTCGAGGCGTTCGGCGACAAGGTCTACCAGACGGTCATCACCAAGACGGTGAAGTTCCCCGAGTCCACCGTGGCCGGGGCGCCCATCACCTCGCTCGACCCGGCCTCCTCCGGAGCCCGCAACTATCGCCAGCTGGCCCGCGAGGTCATCGCGGCCAAGGAAGAACGCGGCTGACCCTCCCGTGCTTTACTCCCTCGGCCACCCGGTGGCCTTCGCTTCGCTGGTCATTTCCTTCCTGCTCGGACTCGTGCTGCGCGCCGTCGCCGTACGCCTGTCGGCCCGCACCCTCGGCCTGGCCGACCGCAGCGAGTCGATCATGCCGCGCCTCCGCGAAGACGTAGACCCGTTCGGCGCGGTCGCCGCGGCCCTCGGCGGCATGGGCTGGGGCAAAGCGCTGTCGGTCGACGACATTCCGCGCTGGCGGGGCCGCGGCCGAGCGGTGATCGTGTTCGCCGCCGGCCCGCTGACCTGCATCGTCATCGCCCAGGTGTTCCTCGCCGCGACGGTCCTGTCCTACCCGAACGGCATCCTGTCCTACGCCAACGTCTCCGACGTCATGCTGGCCGGCTACGACAACACGGTCGGCTACGGCGAGCAGGTGCTGCTGACACTCGGTGTCGGATTGCTGACGTTCGGGCTGCTCGCGCTGATCCCGATCCCGCCCCTCGACGGCTTCGGCATCCTCTACAGCGCGCTGCCCCGCCCGGGCGCCGGCATGCAGTGGATGCGGCTCTGGTTCGAACAGAAGAACATCGGCGTGGTCGTGCTGCTCGCGCTGTGCCTGTTCCCGTTCGGGGCGCCCTTCCTCCTGATCATCCTCAACATCCTGGGCCTGCCGTTCCTGGCCGCCTGGTCGTAACCTCCGATCTTGGCAGCCGTTGACACCTGCGCGCGCAGAGGCCGTCGGAGGTGCCAGTGTTGAGCCCGGAGCAGGTTGTCAGACCCGTGGTCTACGGTCAGCAGGTGCCTGAAGAAGTTGCGCCCCTGGTCGACGCCGCCCTCGAATCAGTCGAGACCGGCGGCTTCAAGGTGCGGCTCGACAACTTCGAAGGCCCGTTCGACCTGCTGCTCCAGCTGATCGGCAAACACAAGCTCGACGTCACCGAGGTGGCGTTGCACCAGGTCACCGACGACTTCATCGCCTACATCCGGGCCATGGGCGACGAGTGGGACCTCGGCGAGGCCAGCGAATTCCTGCTCGTCGCGGCCACCCTGCTCGACCTCAAAGCGGCCCGGCTGCTGCCCTCGGCCGAGGTGGAAGACGAAGAAGACCTCGCCCTGCTCGAAGCCCGCGACCTGCTGTTCGCCCGGCTCCTGCAATACAAGGCGTTCAAAGAGGCGGCGGCCTTCATCTCCGAACTCGAAGGCACCGGCGCCAAACGCTGGCCGCGAGCGGTGTCGATGGAGCCGCGCTACGCCGAGGCGCTGCCCGACCTGGTGCTCGGCATCGGCCCGGAGCGGCTGTTCAAACTGGCGCTCAAACAGTTCACGCCCAAGCCAGGCCCGCCACAGGTCTCGATCTCCCACATCCACCAGATGCGGGTCTCGGTCCCCGAACACGCCCGCCTGCTCCGGGAAAGGTTGCGGCGGGCCGGCAGCGCCACGTTCTCCCTGCTCGTGGCCGACTGCGAAAACACGCTCGAAGTGGTGGCCCGGTTCCTGGCGCTGCTCGAGCTCTACCGCCAAAACCTGATTGACTTCGAGCAGCCGGTCTCCCTCGACGAGCTGACGGTCCGCTGGATCGGCGGCGACGAGGCGGCCGACGAGCTCGAAATCGACGACTACGAGGGCACCCGCCCCGACCCCGACGCCCCGCCCGCCGAGTCAGTCACCGACGCCGACCTGACCGACGGCGAACTGGTCATCGACGACGACCCGGACGACGACGAGCTGGCCGACGGCGGTGAGCCGGTTGCCGTCGGCGGCCTGGGTGATGACGGCGAGTTGGCGGGTGGCGGTGAGCTGGTTGTCGTCGGCGGGCTGGGTGATGACGGCGAGTTGGCGGGTGGCGGTGAGCTGGCTGGCGCCGGCGAGCTCGGCGGTGAGGGCGAGCCCGGCAGTGAGGGCGAGTTGGCGGGTGACGCGGAGCTGGGTGTCGTCGGCGAGCCGGTCGATGACGCCGAGCCCGGCGATGACGGCGAGTTGGCAGATGACCTCACAGATGACGGAGCGCTCACAGGTGACGCAGCGCTGCCGGGTGACGGTGAGCCCGTGGACGGCGGCGGGGTCGGGGATTCCGGCTGGGCGCCCGACGTGGATTTGCAGGCCAGGGCGGTCGGCGACGAGGATCGCTTGATCGCCGGGTCTGGCGGTGGTGAACCGGCGGCTGCGGAGGAGATCGGCGAGAGCGGCCAGGGGCCGGAGACCGATTTCGATGGGAGCGAAGGCGAGCCCGGGGCCGAGAACGACTCGGCCGATCGGGGCCGTAGGCCGCTCGGAGTCGACGGCGGCGAGGAGCCGGCTGCTGAGGGCGGCGGGGCGACTGCCGTTGCCGGCTGGGATGAGAACAACGCTGGGTCGGCCGGCGAGGCCGTGGTGGAGGAACAACCGTGAGCAACGACGAGCGCCCCGATTCCCTTGCCGCGCAGGCGGCTGCCTGGGTGCCGCCGTGGGAGAGGCCACGGGCTGAGCCTGACCGGACCTACCAGGCTGCCCACCGGGCCGCAGACGGCGCCGAGCCCGAGGCCGAGGGCGAGGCCGGCGATGCGCGGGACGGCGATGTGCGCGACGGCGATGTGCGCGACGGTGACGCGCGCGACGGCGATTTGCGCGACGGCGGCGATTTGCGCGACGGCGGTGTGCGTGGCGGCGAGGCCGTGGGCGACGATTCGCGGGACGGTGACGCGCCGGATGGCGGCGTGCCGGGCGCCGACGTGCGCGATGGTGGCGGGGTTTCGGCGGCTGGGGCGGTTGAAGCTGAGGTTGAGGCTTCGGTGCGGGCTGAGCAGGTTGCCGCGGTCGAGGCGCGCGCCGATGAGCTTGGCGATGATGCTGAACGGGAGCTTGTTGGGGAGCGGGCTTCGGCGCTGGCGGGGCACGACGATCGAGACGGTGGGGCGGGCCGGCCGGATGACGATGAGGACCGCTCCGGTGCCGGGTTGTCGGATGACGATGACGACTTCGACACGGCGTTTGAGGGGGTTAACCCGCCGGGCTACGGGGTTCCCGAGTCGCCGGAGCCGGGTGCGCCGGGGGAATCCGGTCGGGCGGTTGTCGACGAGCCTCGGGAGCTGACGGGCGGGGGCGAAGCCGCGCCGACCGACGTGCAGCTGGGCGGTGAGGTGCCGCTGCCGGGGGCGATCGAGGAAGCGGCCGAGGCGGGCGAGGACGACGGCGGCGCGCCGGTTGATGCTCCGCTGCCGCCCGACGGTGACGACGCGGGCGATGTGTTCGACGCGGCGGCCGACGATGACGTGGCCGACGACGGTGAGGTCGACCTGCCGTTTTCCGAGGTTGTGCCGGATGGCGACGATGACGAGGACGCTGCGTTCGAAGCTGATGAGGCGGAGTTCCGGGCGGGGTCCGAGTTCGGCGTGCCGGCTGGGACGGGTGACGGGGCCGGGGCTGACGGCCAGGAGCCGGCCGGCGTTGGGGCTGGGCTGGGTGATGACGGTTCGGGCGACGAGCAGGGCTCGGC
>NZ_JBFBAD010000106.1:22530-33812 GCF_040682075.1 Actinoplanes sp. NPDC051411
GGGCTGGGCTGGGTGATGACGGTTCGGGCGACGAGCGGGGCTCGGCTGGGCTGGGTGATGACGGTTCGGGCGACGAGCGGGGCTCGGCTGGGCTGGGTGATGACGGTTCGGGCGACGAGCGGGGCTCGGCTGGGCTGGGGTCGGGGGTTGAGGATGAAGCCGCGGCCTATGTTGCTGGGGCGGCCGATTTCGGGGCTGCGCTGGGTGAGGACGAGCCGTCCCTGGCTCAGCCCACCGCGCGGCCGGCGGCCGCCGACGGTCTGGGGGTTCCCTCGCAGGGGCGCCGCCGGCGGGGCGGGGTTGATGCTTCTGGGGGCGGCGTGTCCCGTACCCCGGAAGCTGATGACGCGCAGAGCGATGGCGCGGCAGAGGCCCTGGCCGGTGAGATGCCGGCGTTGGAGGATGAGTCCGAGCTGGCGGCGGCGCTCGAGGCGATCATGCTGGTGGTTGATGAGCCGGTGGCGGAGATGCAGCTGGCGCAGATTCTGGAGCAGCCGACCGAGCGGATCGCGGCGGCGTTGGAGGATTTGTCGGCGCGCTATACGGCGGCCGGGCACGGGTTTGACCTGCGGCGGGCAGCCGGGGGGTGGCGGTTTTACACGCGGCCCGAATATGCGGCGTACGTGGAGCGGTTCGTGCTTGACGGGCAGTCGGTGCGGCTGACACAGGCCGCGCTGGAGACGCTCGCGGTGGTTGCTTACAAACAGCCGGTGACGCGGTCTCGGATCTCGGCTATCCGCGGTGTGAACTGTGACGGGGTCATGCGTACGCTTGCTACGCGCGGCCTCATCGAGGAGTGCGGCACCGAAGGCGAAACCGGGGCACACCTGTATCGCACGACTGCGCTGTTCCTCGAGAAGCTCGGCCTCAACTCGGTCGAGCAGTTGCCGCCGCTTGCCCCATTCCTGCCCGACGACGTGGAAGAAGTGCTCGATGCCACAGGCTGACACCGCCGAACGCCTCCAGAAAGTGCTGGCGGCCGCCGGTGTTGGATCGCGCCGCGCCTGCGAAGACCTGATCTTCCGGCGGCGCGTGACCGTCAACGGCAAGGTCGCCAAGCTGGGCGACAAGGCCGACCCCGCCACCGACGAGATCCGCGTCGACGGCGCCCGTGTGGTGACCGACACCAAGCTCGCCTACATCGCCCTCAACAAGCCGCGCGGCGTCGTGGCGTCGCTCGACGACGAGAAGGGGCGCACCGAGCTCGCCGACTTCCTCGCCCAGTTCCCGATGCGGCTGCACCACGTCGGCCGGCTCGACGCCGACAGTGAGGGGCTGCTGCTGCTCACCAACGACGGTGAGCTGACCAACAAGCTGACCCACCCGTCCTACGGCGTGCCCAAGACCTACCTGGCCGAGGTCATCAACGGGCCGCTGCCCCGCAACGTCGGGCGGCAGTTGCTCGCCGGCGTCGAGCTGGAGGACGGGCCGGCCAAGGTCGACACGTTCCGCCTGGTCGACGCCGTCGGCAAAACCGCCCAGATCGAGATCACGCTGCACGAGGGCCGCAAGCACATCGTGCGCCGGATGCTCGACGCGGTCGGTCACCCGGTCACCCGGCTGATCCGCACCTCGATCGGCCCGATCCGGCTCGGCAACCTGCGCACCGGCGGGTTCCGGCATCTGTCCAACGCGGAGGTCGCCGCCCTGTTCAAGGCGGTCGGCGACTAGGTGATCGCGGCCGCCCGCACCGAACGGCTCGGCGAGGACCGGGTGCGGGCTCTTCTGCGCTTGCAGCATCCCGACCTGGCCGGCCTGGCGTTGCGGGAGTTGACCACCGGGGGCGGCAGCCGGCTGTGGCGGCTCGGCGACGAGTTCGCGGTGCGGCTGCCCCGCACGCGGGACGCGGCTGACCGGCTGTGCCGGCAGGACCGCTGGCTGCCGTTGCTGGCGCCCGGGCTGCCGCTGGCGGTTCCGGAGCCGGTGCGGATCGGGGCCCCGTCAGTGCTGTTCGGACGGCACTGGGCCGTGGTCCGGTGGGTGCCGGGAGAGACCGGCCTGCCGCTGCCCGCCGACGACAAGTCGATGGACGTGATGGCGGCGTTCCTGAAGGCGCTGCACGTCGAGGCGCACATCGAAGCGCCCGGATTTCGGGTCGCCGGCGGCCCGAAAGTGCCGCGGTGGATTCACGGGGATCTGGGGCCGTCGACGGTGGCGCAGGACGGGGGGATGCCGGCCGGGGTCGTCGGGTTCGGGGAGTTGTGCGGGGGAGACCCGGCGGTCGACCTCGCCTCGGTGTGCCGGTGGCTGCCCTCGACGGCCGGGGAGCGGTTGCTTGCCGCCTATGGGGCCGACGACGAGATGATCGCGCGGGTCGAGCGGTGGGCGACGGCGCTCTGAGCGGATCGGGCGAAGCCGGGATCAGGCGGCGGCCAGCGCGATCGCCACGCAGAAGGCGAGCAGTGCCAAGCCCTGCAGCGACGCGCGGAGCGTGATGATCGAGTCCCACCGGGTCTGCAGGGCTCGGGCGTCGGCCGGGACGACGCCGTCGTCGACGGCTGCGATGAAAGTCTTGTTGATCGGCAGTGAGATCCGGTTGAACAGGACCAGCCACACCAGCAGCAGCACCAGTCCGGCGGCGGCCGCGATGCCGGCTCCGGAGAGGCCCGCGATCAGGGCGACGACGGTGGTTGCGGCCGAGGCGACGACGCTGCCGATGCCCGCGATCGGCATGCGCTGATTGCCGAACCGGTGCGAGCGCCCGACGACCTGAACCATGCTCCGATCGTCGATCTCGGCATAGGTCGGACGCATCACCAGGGCGCCGAGCACATCGGTTCCGAAGATCACAGCCGTGCAGAGCACGGCAATGATGGCGAGGGTCACGGTCAGGAGGGACACGGCGGGCTCCTTCGGGTACGGGATCTAGCAGCGCTAGAAATCTAGCACTGCTAGGATCGGATTGTGAAGCCCCCGACCAAAGCGCAGCTCGCCCGCGCCGGCCGCAAGGAACGCATCGTCGCCGCCGCCCGCGACATCGCCGACGCCGAGGGCTGGAGCGCGGTGACCGTGCGCCGGCTCGCCGACTCGATCGGATTCAGTCAGCCCGTCCTCTACGGCCACTTCCCGGACGGACGGGAGGGCATCGTGCGCGCGGTCGCGCTCGACGGATTCGTACGGATCGGAGCCGTCCTCCAGGGCGACGTCCGCGCGGTGGCGACCGCCTATCTCGGCTTCGCCCACGACAATCCGGCCCTCTACGAGGCGATGTTCAGCCTGCCCACCGACCTGGCGTTCGCCACTGCGGACACCCCGGCGGAGTTGCGGGCGGCGTTCGGCGGGATCGTCGGCGCGGTCGGCGGTGACGAGACCCGGGCCGAGACGTTCTGGGCGGCGCTGCACGGCCAAGCCGAACTGAGCCGGCACGGGCGGCTGCGGCCGGCGGCCCACCAGGAGCGGGTCGATCTGTTGGTGGGCTTGTTCGCTAGCTGAGGGCGGCGATGGTGGCGCGGATGTCCTCGATCAGGCGCTCGTCGTCCCCCACCCGGCCATCGTGCGTGCTGAGGGTGGGCAGGCGGTGGTCGGAGGCGGCCATCTCCTCGAGAGCGGGAAGGGTGCCGACCGCGCGCCGCTGACGGACCGCGGCGAGTGCGGGGTGGCCACCGCCGCGGTCGAATTCGGCCGGCAGGGGTCCATTCATGTCGGCCACCGGAACGCCGAGCCGGGCCAGCGCGCGAACGGCCGCCAGCCGGCAACCCCCGTCGACCAGCTTCTCCTTGAGCAGCGAGGTCAGGTCGGCGTCGGCCAGTTCGGCGGCGGCCCGGGCCGGGGTTCCTCCGTCGGCCAAGACCTCGCGCACTGCGGGGAGGGCGGCAGCCGGCCCGTCGAGCGAGGCGACAACGCGGGCGGCGAGCCCGTACGACGCCGTCCGGCAGCGGCTGCCCGGTCCGCATCAGCGCGAACGCGGCCGCCAGACGAATCCCGGGCGGGCCGTCCGCGGTGGCCCGCTTCAGCGCCTCGCGGATCGCCGGCCGAGCGTCGCCGTCGGCTTGTGCCGGGTCGGCGACGGCGCCGAGCAGCCACAACAGTGCGGCCCGGCCGTGCGGGGCGTCGCGGGCCAGCGTCGCGAGGAACGGCACCGCGGCGGCCGTGGCCGGGAAGACGGCACCGACGTAGAACAGGCGCTGTTCAAGTTCTTCGTGCGCCTCGATCACGACATCGGCCTCCGCGGAACCGGCGTTCCGCAAGTGCTCCGGAAGGTCGTGCGCCTTTCCGAACGCGTCGTCCAGCGAAGCCCAGGGAATGTCGGTCAGCACCGGCGCAGGTTACGCCCCGCGGAGGGCGGCCAGGACCGGGGCGTACAGGCGGCCTTTGATGGTTTCCAGGGTGGGACCGGCCTTGCCGGCATTGGCGTGGGCCAGGGCGACGGCGGTGTCGAGCACCTCGGCTTCGCTCACTGCGTGGTCGACGATCTGCCGCGCGTACGCCTCCTGACCGCCGAATCGGCGGGCCGTGACCATCGCCTCGTGGGCGGTCTGCGGCGTCAGCCGCGCCTGGATCAAAGCCGACATGCCGGCCGTGAACGGGATGCCGATGTCGGCCTCGGGCAGGCACCAGAAGCCGCGGTCGGCCCGCATGACCCGCAGATCGTGGCAGAGGGTGAGCATGGCGCCGGCCGCGAACGCGTGTCCCTGGATAGCGGCCACCGTGACGATCGGCAGCGAAAGGTAGCGGGCGAGCAGAGCGTGCACGCTCGTCAAATACGCCGCGTATTCATCGGAGTGAGCGGAGAGCCACTCCAGGTCGAGGCCGTTGGACCAGAACTTGCCGGTCGCCTTGGTGACCAGCGCGCGCGGCTCGTCGCTCTTGCCGACCTCGTCGAGCAGCGCGCCGACCTCGGCCAGCCAGTCAGGGTGCAAGCGGTTCTCGTCGGTGCCGAGATCGAGGAGGTAGACGTCGTCGTGCCGATCAAGGGTGGGCATGGCTGCTCCTTCCTACTCTTCGGTAACTTAACCCAAGTCACCCGGGTTCGTCGATGGCGGGCCCGGCGGGCACAATGGGAGGGTTGGTCGGCCAATTGAGGAGGAACGGTGGCTGAAGACGTACGCCCGGAGAAGTGCGTGGTGGCCGTCGATGGCCCGTCCGGTTCCGGCAAATCCACCGTTTCCCGGCGCCTGGCCGCCGCGGTCGACGGCGTCTACCTCGACACCGGCGCCATGTACCGCGCGGTGACCTGGGCCGTCCTGCAGGCCGGCGCCGACCTGACCGACCCCGACTCGATCGCGAAGATCGCACTGGAGACCGAGCTGTCGATCGGCACCGACCCGGCCGCGCCGCACTTCGCGGCCAACGGGGTCAACGTCGACGCACCCATCCGGGGACCCGAGGTCACTGCGGCCGTTTCGGCCGTCGCGGCAGTTCCTTCCGTACGCAAGCACCTCGTTGCCCTGCAGCAAGCCATCATCGCCGGGCACCCCCGCATCGTCGTCGAGGGCCGCGACATCGCCTCCGTGGTCGCCCCCGACGCCGACCTGAAGATCTATCTGACCGCTTCCTCGGCCGCCCGCGCCCAGCGCCGCAGCGCCGAGAACGCCTCCGACGTCGCCGCCACCGAAGCCGACCTGGCCCGTCGCGACACCCTCGACTCGTCGCGCGCCGCCGACCCGCTGCGCCAGGCCTCCGACGCCGTCGAGGTCGACACGACCGGCATGGGCATCGACGAGGTCGTCGCGTACGTCCTGAGGCTATTGAACAGCAAGGTGAGTTCGTGAGCTCGATGGTCTCTGTTAGCTCTTTCCCCACGCCTTCACCCGAGGCGGCCGACGGGCCGGCCCCGGTCGTCGCCGTCGTCGGCCGGCCCAACGTGGGCAAGTCAACCCTGGTCAACCGCATCATCGGCCGCCGCCAGGCGGTCGTCGAAGACGTCCCCGGTGTCACCCGCGACCGCGTGCCCTACGACGCGCAGTGGAACGGCCGGCGCTTCACGGTCGTCGACACCGGCGGCTGGGAACCCGACGCCAAGGACCGGGCGGCGGCGATCGCGGCCCAGGCCGAAATCGCCGTCCAGACCGCCGACGTGGTCGTCTTCGTGGTCGACGTGACCGTGGGCGCGACCGACGTCGACGAGGCCGCGGTCCGCATGCTGCGCCGCAGTCACAAGCCGGTCATCCTGGTCGCCAACAAGGCCGACAACCAGAACCTCGAACTCGAGGCCGTCTCTCTGTGGTCGCTGGGCCTGGGCGAACCCCACCCGATCTCGGCCCTCCACGGCCGCGGCTCCGGCGACCTGCTCGACGACATCCTCTCCGCACTGCCCACCCCACCCCCGATCGTCGAGGACGGCCCGCGCGGCCCCCGCCGGGTGGCGCTGGTCGGCCGCCCCAATGTGGGCAAGTCGTCCCTGCTCAACCAGGTCTCCAAAGAAGAACGAGCAGTCGTCGACTCGGTCGCCGGCACCACCGTCGACCCGGTCGACAGCCTGGTCTCCCTCGACGGCGAAATCTGGCAGTTCGTCGACACCGCCGGGCTACGCAAGCGAGTCCACCAGGCCTCCGGCACCGAGTACTACGCGTCCTTGCGTACGGCCGGCGCGGTGGAGGCGGCCGAGGTCGCCGTGGTCCTGCTGGACTCCTCGGAACCGATCTCGGAACAGGACCAGCGAGTCCTCTCGCAGGTCGTCGAATCAGGCCGGGCGCTGGTCATCGCCTTCAACAAGTGGGACCTGGTCGACGCCGACCGCCGCTTCTACCTCGACAAGGAAATCGACCGCGAGTTGAAGCGCATCCCGTGGGCGGTGCGCGTCAACATCTCGGCCAAGACCGGGCGAGCGATGGACAAGCTGGCGCCGGCCCTCCGGAAGGCCCTCGCCTCATGGGAACAGCGGATCCCGACGGGGGCGCTCAACCAGTGGCTGACCGCGCTGACAGCGGCGACGCCCCACCCGGTCCGGGGCGGGAGGGCACCACGGGTGCTGTTCGCGACGCAGGCGGGAGTGGCACCGCCGCGGTTCGTGCTGTTCACTACCGGGCCGCTGGATGCCGGATATCAGAGGTTCGTGGAACGAAAGTTGCGGGAAGAGTTCGGCTTCGAGGGGTCACCGATCGAGGTTTCGGTGAAGCCGCGCAAGAAGACGGGGCCGGGGGGTCGCGGGAAGGCGCACGGGTAGGGTTGGTAGGCTGTTGAGGTTGCCGCGGTTGAGTGTTGGCTGTGGTGGCGGGCTGTAGCGCAGCTTGGTAGCGCACTTGACTGGGGGTCAAGGGGTCGCAGGTTCAAATCCTGTCAGCCCGACTTCTGGAACGTCTTCGCAGGTCAGAAGCCTGCGGAGGCGTTCTTTTTATTTACGCTGATCGATTCTAAGGGTGCATGGAGCCCTTTACTCGGCATCCGCGCGAGCGGATCGAAGCGCATTCCGGAAGATGTTTTCGCAGCTCAAGGCCGACCTTATGGGTCGGGAGGTCATTTTCGCGGACTCCTTTACTTGGCTGCCTTCGCCGTTGATGATCGAATGGGTCTTCGAGGCTCCGCTGTGTATCGCTGCAGGTCAGCGGGCCGTGTAGGCCGTTCGGGTGTTGCCTCTTGTGGCCGTTGACTAGGCGGCATCACCCTTTACTCGTGAGCCGGGGTCGCGGACCGGAGTTTTTGGCTGCGGGACGCGAGCACGCCGCTGCGCGACCCCTTGACTCGGGCGGCTGTGCTGCCGGGCAGCGACTCCTTGACTGGGGAGCTGGCATTGAAGATCGAGAGTCTCCTGGCTGGTGTTCAGAGTCAGGCCTGGGCGGTGTTGCTGAGAGACTGGGACCGGTCGTTGCGCGCCGGGAATCATCCGGAGACCACTCGGTACAACTATGTGCTCGCTGCTTCGCAGCTGGCCGCGTATCTGGGCGAGCGGATGCCGGAGGTAGGCGGCGCTTGCGATCCGAGTTTGGTGGACAGCAGACAGGTGACGGCGTTTCAAGCGGCGGTGATCGAGGAGCGCTCGGTGGGGACCGGGTTGAACAAGTACAAGGCGTTGCAGCAGTTCTTCCGCTGGCTTGTCATCGAGGGCGAAGTTGAGCGGTCGCCGATGGACAGGGTGCCGCAGCCGACAGCGGTGCAGAAGCTTGTCGAGGTCCTCAGCGATGAGGAAACGCGACGCATTCTCGAGGTTTGTGAGGGACGCGGCTTCGTGCAGCTGCGCGACCAGGCGCTGGTCAGGATGTTCTACAACACCGGGGGCCGTCTGGCTGAGATCGGCAATCTCCTGGTGTCTGACGTCGATCTGGATACCGACTCGGTCGTCCTTACAGGTAAGGGTGGCAAGCAGCGCCGGGTGCGGTTCGGAGCCAAGACTGCGGGTGCTCTGCGGCGGTATGCGCGCGCCCGCAGTCGGCGTCCGGGCTTGACTGGCATCGACCAGTTGTGGATCGCCGCGAAGGGTGCCCGGCCGTTGAAGCCGAACGGCATCAAGATCCGGCTGCGGGAACTGGGGGACAGGGCTGGGGTCGAGCATGTCCATGCGCAGCGGTGGCGGCACAGCTTCGCCCATGAATGGAAGCTGGCCGGCGGTGACACTGGCGACCTGATGCTGCTGATGGGGTGGTCCTCGGAAGAGATGCCACGCCGTTATGGTGCCAGCGCGGCCGCGGAACGTGCCCAGCAAGTCCACGCGCGACTCGGCATCGGCGAACGCGTCTAACGGGTCCGGCCGCTGGCTGAGTCCACGCGGCCAGCGCTGAACGTTTCGTACTGCCTGTCGATGCTGGGCGGCCTGGCGGGTCTCCATGCCCATCCGCGCCAGCAGCGCGTCCAGGAAGCCCCCGGGACGGGCACACGTTCACGCTCGACCGCGAACCGAGTGACAAGCTCACCGATCTGTCCGTACGGGCGGCCGGCAAGCGCGCCCATCTCCTCTCAGAGTTGTTCCGCCAAGCCGGCGCTGGGCGCACATGGCCGATGAGCCTGGCCAGGATGGGCTGGCTCCGGCCGGCGCCCCGGCCGCGACGATAACCATTACAGTCGCATTCGTGAGCGCAGATCAGGGTCTTGTCCGGGTGTCCGATTCGTTCGGCGTACGCCGTACCCGAGCCGGATCGATCCTCGCGGATGACGGGACAAACTATCAGGTCAAGTGGGATGACACCGATGAGGAAGAGCTTGTCCCACGGGGCGCCGGCGTTCACGTCGCGACGAGGGGTTCGCTGCGTTTCCTGGCTCTGTCCGACTCCCGGCTGTTCCACGCAGTCTTCGCCCAAGAGCCCCTCGCGGTGGTTCTCCACCTGTTGGCCGAGTCGTCGGTCCCGCTGAAGGTGCGAGAGATCCGGGAGCGTCTGGCCGAGCTCGGTCTCCGGAACGAGACCTGGGCCCGGCACGGGCCCCGCGCGCTGGCGGTTCTACCCAAGTGGCCAAATGTCGTCCGACGGCAGAAGGGCGACACTCTGGCCTACGCCTGGGTGGGGGACGACCTTCCCGAACTCCCGTCAGAGGCCGAGCCTGAACCGGAGCCGGCACCTACGCCCGCGCCTGCGTCGAAGCCCGCTCCTTCTCCCGCCAAGCCGATCGCGGCTGCGACACCGGCCGAACCGACGGTGCCGTCCCCCGAGCGCCTTCGGCGCCAGATGAGCGCCGCGCGGAGCCTCGGCGAGGTCGCTCGCCTGCTCACGCTCCCGAGAGAGTTCGTGACTGAGTTGTCACCGGAGGTGGTCGCCTCCGCGCTCCGCCGGGTCGCCGCTGAGGATCGGCTGGTCGCGGGCTGGCTCGACGCCCTGACCGCCTCCGGGCCGATCGGTGCGCTGACCGAGGAACTGGCGACGGCCCGGGCGGCGAACGCCGCACTCCAGTGCCGGGTCGATGAGCTGGAGGAGTGGTGGACGGCCCTTGAGCAGAGCACCGATCCGGGCGCCGCAATCCATCAGCCGGGTAGCTGAGGAGCTTCTGGTGCGCCGGCTCGGAAGTGCGCAGGGAGGGCGATCCGCACCGCCTTGTATCTCCCCTCGCTAGAACGCGCCGATTTCTGTACCTCGCTAGCGCGATACGGAAGTTGCTGGAGACCTGTGCGATGCCAGCGCCGCTAGGGCGCCCGTGGCGCTGGCTGCCAGAAGGATGCCGCACTACGCCGGTCCAGCACGCCGGCACCGTGTGCTGGCCCGGTTCCGCTTACCGCGCCAGGGCCGCGAAAGTGTCGGCCACCCAGTCGGCGATGAAGGTGCTGACGTGGGGGAGATAGTCGAGGCCGATGTGTTCGGTGGCGCCTTCCTCGGGGGTGAAGACTTCGAAAAGCGCGATATGAGCTTCGTCGCCCAGATCCGGGCCGAGACTACGGACGGCTCCTGGCCGAAGGCCTGACCCGCTTCGCCGACCGCTACGGCATCCCACCGAGGACAACTGTCAGCCCGACAGCGAAGGCGTTCCCGCAGGTCAGAGTGTTGCGAGAGCCCCTCTTTCGTGCCTGGCGACGTCAGCCGGGTCGAGCACGCCGCTTGTAGACCCCTTGACTCGGCGGTGACGAGAGATGCCCTACTGAAGCTCGACCGGATGTGCGAAGGCCTGGAGAAGGGTGACTGGGCCGGCTTCCTGCGCGACTGGGACCGTGCCCTGCGGGCGGGGAATCACCCGGAGACGACGCGCTACAACTACCTTCTGGCCGCCGCCCAATTGGCGAAGTATCTGGCCGACGAGTCCCCCGATCCGGACGCGGATGACGCGGATGACGCCTGCTCGCCTACGCCATCTTTGACGGCACGCTGATCCCGATCGACCGGGTCGCCGACCAGAAGCCCTATTACTCCGGAAAGCACAAGCGCCATGGCGTGAACGTGCAGGTCATCGCGGATGCCGTTGGCCGTCTCGTCTGGGCCTCGGCGGCGTTGCCGGGTTCGACGCATGACCTGACAGCCGCCAGGGCCCACGGCATCATCGACGCGCTGACCGATGCAGAGGTGATGACCTTCGCCGATAAGGAATACCAAGGCGCTCGCGGCAGCGTGCGTACTCCGTTCAAACGGCGACGGTTCCGACCGAAACTGTCACGTCGGCAGAAGGCGGTCAACCGCTCCCACGCGAAGATCCGCGCTCGCGGCGAGCGAGCAATCGCCACACTCAAAACGTGGAAGGTCCTGGCCAAGCTGCGCTGCTGCCCTCGCCAAGCCACCGCGATCGTGCAGGCAATCCTTGTCCTGCATCACCTCGAAGCCCACCGCTATGCAGGATGAAAAGGGCTCACTGCTTAACCGAATTGTGATGCGACTGTGCATCAAGGGTTCGCCGACCCGGGAGGTCTACTTCGACAACGTACGCATCCCGGCCGACCGCATGATCGGCGACGAGGGCACCGGGTTCGCCACCGCGATGAAGACGCTCGACCACAC
>NZ_JBFBAD010000107.1:0-33719 GCF_040682075.1 Actinoplanes sp. NPDC051411
GACGGAAGTCAGCCCCGGTTGCGGAGCTGGGGCAGGATCTGCTCGGCGTAGAGCCGCAGGAAGCGCTCCTGGTCGGGGCCCGGCGCGTGGAAGACCAGGTGCTTGAAGCCCATGTCGAGGTATTCGCCGACCAGCCGGGCGTGCTCGGCCGGGTCGGAGGAGCAGATCCAGCGGGTGACCGTGCGCTCGACCGGCAGCGCGTCGGCCCGCCGCTGCATCTCGATCGGGTCCTCGACGCCGGTCTTCTCGTCGGGCGAGAGGGCCAGCGCACCCCAGTAGTGGGTGTCGTTGCGGGCCTTGTCGATGTCCTCGTCGAAGGACACCTTGACCTCGATCAGCAGGTCGAGGTCGTCGAGCTTGCGGCCCGCCTTCTCGGCCCCTTCCTTGACCGCCGGCAGCAGGGTTCCCGTGTAGAGGTCGTGCCCCTTGCCGCTGGTCGTGATGAAGCCGTCGGCGACCCGGCCGGCCAGGCGCGTCGCGGCCGGGCCGGAGGCGCCGATGTAGATCGGCACCGGGATCTCCGGTTTGTCGTAGATCGTGGCGACCTCGGTCGAGTAGAACTGGCCCTCGAAGCTCACCCGGTCTTCGGTCCAGAGCTGCTTGATCAGCTGGACCGACTCCTTGAGGCGGCCGAACCGCTCCTTGCCGTCCGGCCACGGGATGCCCAGCGGCACCTCGTTGAGCGACTCGCCGGAGCCGACGCCGAGCACCACGCGGCCCGGCGCGAGCATGCCGAGGGTCGCGAACGCCTGCGCGACCACGGCCGGGTGGTAGCGGAAGGTCGGGGTCAGCACGCTGGTGCCGATCATCACGCGCTCGGTGCGCGCGGCGAGCGCACCCAGCCACGGCAGCGCGGCGGGTGCGTGCCCGCCGTCGTGCCGCCACGGCTGCAGGTGGTCGCTGACGAAGACGGAGTCGAAGCCCAGCTCCTCGGCGAGCACGCCGTAGTTGAGCAGTTCGGTCGGCGGGAACTGCTCCGCCGACGCCTTGTAGCCGAACCGAATCATGCTCACGACACTATCCCGCGGCCTTGTACGCCTTACCCGCGTCGGTCGGAGTGTCCCCGTCTTTGTAGAGGCCGAACGGCACGCTGTCGCCGACCGCCGGGAGGGCGAACCAGGCGTAGCGCTCGACGTACGTGCGGCTCTGCATGCCCTTGGTCGTGCCCTGGATGAACGCGACCTCCTGCGACGAGGTCGGGTACCTGGGTGAGCCGGAGAAGTTCTGCAGGCCGTACTCGGTGATCCAGATCGGTTTGTTGTAGCGCTTGTGCACGGCGTCGACGTACCCGAGGAACTGGTTGACCGCGGCGCTGCTGAAGTCGGAGCCGTACCAGTGCAGGGTGATGAAGTCGACGCGGTAACCCTTGGCGGACGCGCCGGACATGAACCGGTCGAGCCAGCCGCCGGCCTGGTCGCCGCCGTACGAGACGGCGGGGCTGCCCAGCCGCATGCCGGTCGCCTGGAGCTTGGGCCACGCGGCGAGCGCGTCCTCGACGCTCATGTTGGCCTGGCCGCCCTGGTCGGGCTCGTTGAAGCCGAGCAGTTCGGTGCCCTCGCTCTTGGCCTGGGCGAGGGTGGCGTCGGTGACGTTCTGCTTGCCCCAGATCATCGGCACGAACTCGACGTCGGACGGGCCGGGCACGTCGTTGTTGTTGGACGCCCAGTTGTAGTACCACTTCGCGCCGACGTCGTGCAGCGCGTCCTTGAGGCCGGTGAACTTCCAGACGCTGGCCCCCTTCTTGCCGCTCACCTTGGTGGCGGTGACGACGGCCGGCTTCGTGGTCTTCTTCTTCGCGGGCGTGGCCGACGGCGACGGGGAAAGGGAGGCCGAGGGTGACGCGGACGGCGCCGGCGCGGCGGAACGGGCGGCCGGGGTCGTGAACGCCGGGGCGACGGCGGCCGCCGGCCTGGGGGGATCCTGGTGCTGGTAGACGACGACCGCGGCACCGGCTCCGGCGACCGCGGTGGTCGAGAGGGCGGCGGTCAGCACGCGCCGCGAGATCCCGAAGCCGATCTTGGCAGCGAGATGGGTGCCCCCGTGCGTGGCCCCGGCCGCAACGGCCTTCCCGGCTGCGATCTTGGCGGCCATCCCCACCGGGAGAGGCACCAGCGCCATGCCCGCCAGCAGGCGCTCGGCCGCCACCAGGCCCTGCCAGTGCGGGGCGCACCACTGACACTCCCGGGTGTGCCGGGCGATCCGTTTGCGCCAGAGCGGTCCCGGCTGCCCGTCCCATTCCTGGGTGATGATCTGAAGGTCGGGGCAGGGCGGCGACGCCGCCAGCGAGCGCACGACGACCCGGGCGGTCTCCAGCTGCCCCTTCATCCGCTGGACGCGTACGGCGGCGTGCTGCCGGGTCACCCCGGTCGCCTCGACGATCTCGTCGCGGGTCAGCTCGCCGGACGCCTCCAGCCACCACAGCGAGAGCAGTTCCCGGTTGTCCTCGTCGAGCCAGCGGGTGGCTTCGGCGGTCTCCCGGCGCTGGCCGGACAGTTCGAGACGCGTGATGGCGAGGTCGGTGAAGTCGGCCCCGGGATCGCGTACGTCCTCATGGACCAGCGCCTCGGGCGCGCCGCGCCGGGCGCGGAACCGCTCCCTCACCTGGCGGACCGTGATCGCCACCAGCCAGGACCGGAACGACTCGGGTTCGCGGAGGTCCTGCAGGTTGCGCAGGACCCGCAGCATGACGTCCTGCACCACGTCGTCGACGTCGGCGTGACCCTCGAGGGACCGCCCGACGATCGTGTAGACCAGCGGCAGATAGTCGGCGACCAGCCGGTCGACCGCGGCATGGTCGCCGGCGCGGGCCGCGATGACGGTCGCGATGTCGACCTGTTCCGCCATGTTCCTGCCTTCCGTGTCGCCCTGTCGCGGCCGTCTCAAGGCCGCCCGAGTATGGGGGACGGCCAGGCCTTCCTGGGATAACACGTTTTTCGCCGCCGATCGGATGGGCGGGCGCGCCGCGGATCACGGTTAGCGGCCGGCGGGACCGGGAAAGTCGTCGGTAGCCCGCCGGTGAAGAGATCCCGATGCCGGGCGCCTATCATATTTGCTCTTCAGCAACTATTGCCGTTCAGCGAAGGGATGGTTCGAGTGTCCGACCGACCGTTACCAGTGGGCTCGCTGCTGCGTACGGCTCCGCCCGATCGCCTCGCCGAGGTGACGGCGGCCCACCTGCGCGAGACCTCCGGTGCGGACCGGGTCGAGGTTTTCCTCGCGGACCTGACCATGAGCACCCTGCGGCCGGTGCTCGAGCCGGACGCCGACCTCGGAGGCCCGCTCGAGCAACGCTGCTTCGGCAGCCAGCGCCCGGTGATCGACTCGGCGCCGGGCCGGTTCACCCGCGTGCTGCTGCCGCTCAGCACCTGGGGCGACCGCACCGGGGTGCTGCGGGTCGAGTTCGGCCGCCCGGTCGACCACGAGGCCACCGAGCAACTGGCCGAGATCGCCGACGAGCTCGCGGTGGCTCTGCGGGCGGCCGACAAGGACACCGACCGCTACCGCCGCGTCCAGCGCCGCCAGCGCCTGACCATGGCCGCCGAACTCCAGTGGGACCTGCTGCCCGGCCGGTCGCTCTCCGGCGACCGGTTCCTGCTCGCCGGTGGGCTCGAGCCGGCGTACGCGATGTACGGCGACCACTACGACTGGGCGGTCACCGGCGACCGGCTGACCGTGACCGTGCTCAACGGACACGGCGACGGAATCGAGGCGGCGCTGCTGACGACGATCGCGGTGAACGCCATGCGCAACGCCCGCCGCTCCGGGGCCGGCATCGTCGAGCAGGCCGAACTGGCGTCGGACGCGGTCTATTCGAGGTACGCCGGGAACGCACACGTGGCGACCCTGCTCCTCGAGGTCGACCTGGAGTCGGGTGAGGTCGCGGCGGTGGACGCGGGCTCGCCGCGCGCCCTGATCGCCAAGAACGGCGAGATCCGGGCGGTCACCCTCGACCAGCAGCTGCCGCTCGGCATGTTCGACGACGGCCGGTACGAGATTCAGCGCTTCCGCCTCGCCGCCGGCGACCGCCTGCTGATCGTCAGCGACGGCGTGCACGCCGCGAAACCCGGCGGCCGCCCCGAGTACGGCGAATCGGCCCTGCTCACCGCGCTGCGCCGGACGCGCTTGCAGCCACCCACCGAGGCGGTCGGTACGGTGATACGCGGCCTGCGGGAGTACCACGACGGGATCGACCCCGAGGACGACGCCGTGGTGGTCTGCCTGGATTGGCAGCGCTGAATCCGCATGATTGTCTGATGCTTCGGGTACGGGCTCCCGACGTGGACCCAGATCCGAGATCCGCTGGCCCGCGACTCGGGTGGCCTACGGGAAAAAGGGACGTGTCCGGCAAAGAGCCAGTGACTGAGATCGCCTCGGCCGTCGAATCGACCGCCGAGACGCTCGTCGGCGTGCTCGACGCGGCCCGGCTCGCCCAGGTCCCGGCCATCCCGCCAGCTCAACTGCGGGTGCTCACGATCATCTCGGCCAACCAGCACACCAACATGAGCCGCCTCGCCGAGGCCCTCGACGTGGTGCCCTCGTCGGCCAGCCGCCTGTGCGACCGGCTCGAGGCGACCGGGCTCCTGCGCCGGGTGCCCGACCCGCGCGACCGGCGAGAGGTGCGGCTGCTGCTGACCCCGTCGGCCCGGCGCGTTCTCGAGGATCTGCACGCCCGGCGGCGGGACGCACTCGCGGTGGTATTGGAACGGATGACACCGGCCGCGCGCGAGGAGTTGGTGCGGGCGCTGGGCGCCTTCCAGGCCGCGGCCGGTGAGAACGAGGCGGCGAGCGGTCTGCGCACCGCCTAGTCCTTCGCGGTTTTTTAGAAAACGGCGCCCTATTAGCGGCCGTTGGCCGCGCGGTAGGCGTCGCTCACGCCCTGCGGAATGCGCCCGCGCTCGGAAATCTGGTGCCCGTTGGCGACCGCCCACTCACGGATCAGCCGGTTTTCGTCACGGGAACCCGCGGTGCGGGCCGGCGCGCTGCGCCGCGCCGGGATGCGGCCGGAGGAACGCCCGAGCCGGGTGCCCGCATTGATGTACGGGTCCAGGGCCTTGCGCAACTTTCCAGCATTGGTCTCGGAAAGGTCGATCGTGTAGTTCACACCGTCCAGGCTGAACTCGACGGTGCGATCGGCCTTCTTTCCATCCAGATCGTCGATCAGGGTAGTGATTACCTGCCGCGCCATAATGACTCCCGAGTGCTCCGATCAACCGCGCACAGTCTCGCTCCTTACCGGCTTCTCGCGCAACTCTTCGGGCTGATTTCGCATTTCTTTTCTCACCGCCCCCCGATCGGAATTCAAATGACGGGGCGGCATTCACCAGGAATCGGCCTCGAAAGACGCGGGTGGAAGGGCTGCCCGCGGTCGCGTTAGGGTCCTGAGCATGGACGACGAACGCGCGGCCTGGCAGGAGCAGAGGCGGCGGGCGGTCGCCGGGCACGCGGCCGCGCAGGCCGCCGACCGGGCGGCCGAGGCTCGCGAGGCGAGCGCCCTGCTGGCCGATTTCGTCCGGCGCGCCGCCGAACGCGGGCTCGCGCCGCAGCCGCTGTCGGCCCGCACGTTCGACGGCCGCTCGACATACCGCACCCGCGTCAAGGGGTGGTATTTGAAATCCAACCGGTCGGTCGCGGTCGGTGAGGACGCGGGCTACTACGTTTTGTCGGTGCCGTCGTCGCTGCGGTCCCGGTTCCGCGGCGCCTCGATCGAGCCGAGCGTGCCCCGCCTGATCGTGGGCGCCGGGGGCGGAGACGGCGAGACGGTGCCGCTCGCCCGGCTGCTCGACCAGCGGCTGGGCCACGGGGTGTCCTGGCCGTGATCCAGCGCCTTCCGGCCGCGCTCGCCGCTGCCCTCCTGACGACCGGTGTCTCCGCATTCCTCCCGAGCAGCGCCGCTGCCGCGGCAATCCTCCCGAACCGCGCCGCTGCCGCGGCCGAGATCCCGTGCCCCAAGCCGAAGGTCGTCGAGAAGCCGAAGAACGTTCCGCCCCGGCCGGTGCCGCCGCCCGACAACCCGGCCGAGAGCGCGATCGGCGGCCCCGCCCTGGCCACCCACGGGCTGATCATCCCGCCGGGCGCGAAACTGCCACCCGCGGTCACCGCCACCACCTGGATGGTCGCCGACCTCGACACCGGGCAGGTCCTCGGCGGGTGCGGCCCGCACGTCCACCAGACCCCGGCCAGCGTCCAGAAGACGCTCCTGGCGGCCACGGTCATGGACAAGCTCGACCCCAACCAGATGATGACCGCCGTCCCGAGCGACCTGAACATTGAATACCACTCCTCGGCGGTCGGCATCGTCCCCGGCGGCCGCTACCGCATCTCGACCCTCTGGCTGGGCCTGCTCCTCAACTCGGGCAACGACGCCGCCAACGCGCTCGCCCGGCTGGCCGGAGGCGGCGGCCCGGACGGCGTCGCCCGGACGGTCGCCGCGATGAACGCCGAGGCGAAACGGATCGGCGCGTTCCAGACCCACGCGGTCACCCCGTCCGGGCTCGACGGGAAGGGCCAGTTCACCAGCGCGTACGACCTGGCGCTGATCGCCCGGGAAGACTTCGCCAAGCCCGACTTCCGCAAATACGTGCTGACCCGGACCGCGTACATGCCGGCCCAGCCGAAGCTGAAGAAGGCCGGCTTCCAGTTCCAGAACGAAAACAAGCTGATCTACAACTATCCGGGGGCGATGGGCGGCAAGACCGGCTTCACCACGGTCGCCCGCACCAGCTACATGAGCGCGGCCAACCGCAACGGCCGGCGCCTGGTGGTCACGCTGCTCGGGGCCGAGACCCGTCCGCAGCGCGGCTGGCAGCAGGGCGAGGCTCTGCTCAACTGGGGGTTCTCACTGCCCAGGGACGCCTCGGTGGGCACCCTGGTCACCCCGCAGGACGTGGCGGCCAAGCCGACGACCGAATCAGGCGCGGCTCCGGCGGGCGCGCGTCCGGCCGTACCGGAAGCGCGGGCCGGATCGGGCCCGCCGCGCCCCCTCGAAATCGCCGCCGGCGCCTCGGTCGCCGTCGTTCTGGCCGCCCTGCTGATCAGGCTGCGAGCAACCCGAAAACCCAGACCACCGCGACAGCAACCGACGTCGTGATCTCGATCAGCATCGCCAGGCCGGCCGCGGTGATCGCCTCCCGGGTCGACGGCCACGCCCGCCCGGGACCGAGCCGCACCCGCTCGACCAGATAGACCCCGAGCACGAAGCCGATCACCACGCCGACCACCGGCACCACGAAAAACCCGATCAGGCCGAGCACCCCGCCCGCGAACAGCGCCGAATTGGGCACGCCGACGCTCTTGAGCCGCCGGCCCGGCAGCAGCCACTTGATCGCCGCGCCGGCCAGGGCGACCACCGTCGCGATCGCCAGGACGACCCAGCGCAGGTGACCGGCGCCGCTCAGCAGCGCCCACAGCACCACCCCGAGCCAGCTCAGCAGCAGGCCCGGCACCACCGGAATGGCCACACCGACGATGCCGAGCGCGATCACGAGGCCGGCGATGAGGTCCACCGCGATGTTGCCATCCATGCGCCCATGCTGCCCTCGCGGCGCAACAACCCTCAAGCCGGGGACCCGGCAGCCGATCATTCCGGCCGGAATCCAGTGCAACCGGTACGCACCTTGCCGTGACCGAAAGCGGCACCTTCGGACACGCAGAGTTCTCCCTGTCAGCCGGAAGGCCCCACCGGGCCGCCGACTTCAAACGGGGGATACCGAGATGACCAGCACCGTGACGACCGCTGCCGACTTCGACGCCGACACCGCGCCCGCCGCGACCGTTCTCTCCGCCCGCGAGCAGGAGGAGCTGATCCGCACCCACATGCCGCTCGTCGGTCACCTGGTGCGCGACATGCTCAGCCGCATCCCCAACCACATCCACCGCGACGACCTCACCAGCGCCGGCCTGCACGCCCTGGTGACCGCGGCCCGCGGCTGGGACCCGGACCGCGGCATCCCGTTCCACCGCTTCGCGTCGACCCGCATCCGCGGCGCGATCCTCGACGAGCTGCGCGCCCTCGACTGGGCGACCCGCTCGGTGCGCACCAAGGCGCGGGCGACCGACACCACCCGGGCCAACCTGACCACCACGCTCGGCCGCACCCCCACCCCCGAGGAGCTGGCCCAGGCGCTCGGCACGACCACCTCCGAGCTCCACCAGACCGACACCGACGTGCAGCGCGCCACCGTACTGTCGCTGCAGGGCTTCACCACGAGCAGCGCCGACGACCTGGTCACCGAGAAGAACCCGGGCCCGGAGGACATGCTGATCCGCCGCGAGCAGATCGGCTACCTGCACCACGCGATCTCGTCGCTGCCCGACCGCCTCCAGCTGGTCATCACCGAATACTTCCTGCGCGAGCGCCCGATGGCCGACATCGCCGCCGACCTCGGCGTCACCGAGAGCCGCATCAGCCAGCTCCGCGCCGAGGCGCTGTCCCTGCTCAAGGACGGCCTCAACACCCACCTCGACCCCGAGCTGGCCCCCGCCCCGGACAACCCGGAGAGCATCACGGCCCGCCGCCGAGCCAACTACTACGCCTCGATCGCCAACAGCACATCCATGAACAGCCGCCTCGCCATGACCAACGAGCACGGCTTCACCCGCTTCGGCGCCGGCGTCCCGGCGGCGGCCGCCTGACCGCAGGCTTCTGAAGTGAGGGATCCGGCTCCGGCCGGGTCCCTCCTTTTTCTGTACGCTGTCGCACCCTCTCGCTAGGTTGCTGCCATGGGACGTGACGAGTTGCAGCGACAGTCGCTGGAGGCCGCGTTGGGCGACGCCGGTATCGCACGGGCCGAATTCGACGACGTCGCAGGCTGGGTGGCTTCCGCCGGCATCAGTCCGGAGGATCCGCTGGCGGCCGAGGCCTGGGTGTTCGACGCGGACCTGTCCCAGGTTCTGCTGGTGCGTCATCCGTGGCGGGGCTGGGTTCCGCCCGGCGGAAAGGTAGAACCCGGGGAATCGCCACGGGAAGCAGTGCATCGTGAGTTGTGCGAGGAGACCGGACTGGATGCCGAACTCCTCGCCCAGCCGGCCGCTGTTACGGTCCGCTCCTACCATCCGGGCAAGGCGGCGACCCTGGGACTGTCCTATGCCGCGATCGCCGACCCTGCGGCTCCGCTGGTGCCCGAGCCCGGTCAGCCCGCCGCCTGGATGAACCTGGATCAGCCGTGGGAGGGCTGGTTCCCCGACGACCGGTCCCGCATGCGCCGGCACGCGCAGTGGCTGGCCGGCCTTTCTACATCTGAACGGCCAGCATGGCGAGGCGCTGAATAACCTCGGGGTGGTCGGCGATCCAGCGCTCGACCTCGTCGCGGTCCCAGACAATGCAACCGAGGAGTTCCTGGTAGGGCTGGGCGAACTCGCCGCGCTCGATCAGATCCGAGACGCCCTTCCGCATGTACGCCGCGAAAAACTCGAAGACCTCGACCAGGCTGACAATGCGGACCGTCATGAGTTGTTGCCTGCCTCTTCGTCTATCCATTCCAGGTCGCCCCCGAGGATGAGGGCGCATCGCTCGGCGTTGTCGGCCGAGTAGAGGGTGGTTCCTGAATTCCGGGCCACGCGACGCAGATGACCGATCCACCGGGCAGGCCGAGGCCGTACGCGACCGGCTCCCTCGAGTCGCCGTCTTCCCGGATGAGCTTGAATCGGCGCGGCAGCCGCTCGGGGCCGTTCATGGGCTTCCGGTTTTCAGGTTGCGCAGCCCGTCGGCTATCCGGGCCAGCAGCACGACGTCAGGCGGCCGGTATTCGGCGGCGACGCGATTCCTGAACGCGGGGTGCAAATGGGTCCCGGGTGCTCGCCGGGCGAGTGGACGGCGCTCATGCATCGGTCACCCCTTGTGATCACCGTATCGGTTGGGTATAGATGCTCATGCTGACCGGTAGGCGGGTCAACCGCTCACGGCGGTATTTGGACAGTTGATCTCTCTTCGCGCCGAAATTCTCGGTTGACCACTCATATGTCGTTCCCGCAGGCTTCCATCGTGGAAGGTGCTGGGGAACCACACCGAAGGGAGGCGACCCCCGGATGACGGAGTCGGTCGTGGGCTCGACGATCCCCCGGCGCATCCTCGGCGTCGCGTTGCGCCAGGCCCGGATGCGCGCGGGCAAGACCCAGGTCGACGCGGCCGAGGCCATCGACCAGTCCGAGCAGACGGTGCGGCGCATCGAGCAGGGCAGCGTGCCGACGCCGGCCGGGAAGGTGGATAACCTCTGCCGGCTGTACGGCTCGCCTACGCAGACCCGCGAGGCGCTCAAGGCCTTGGCCCGCGAGACCAAGAGCACCGCCCAGCGGTGGTGGCATTCCTACGGCGACGTGGTGCCGAACTGGTTCGAGGTCTATGTGGCCCTGGAACAGATGGCCAGCCGGGAACGGGTCTTCGACCCCCTCCTCGTCAACGGTTTACTTCAGGCCGACGGCTACATGGGGCAGGCGATCCGCGCCATTGACCCGGCCCAAAGTGACGAGGAGGTGGCCGTCGGCGCTGAGCTGCGCCGCTCTCGGCAACAGCTGCTCACTCGACCGTTCCCCGCGCCGTTGCGGCTGGATACGACCGTGGCCGAGCCAGTCCTGCTGGTCGAGCTTCCCGACGGGCTGATGCGAGCCCAGCTGTGGAAGCTACTCAAGGCAACCGAGCTGCCCAATGTGTCCCTACGGGTGCTTCCGTTGTCGGCCGGACTGCACCGTGCCAGTGTCACGGGGGCGTTCACGCTCCTGGACTTCCCGGACGAAGGCGGCAGTGCGGCCGCGCCGACCACCATTTACAGCGAGAGCCAGACCGGCGCGATCTATTCGGAGGCGCCGTCTGAGGTCGAGCTCTACGAGAGCGCTTGGGCCGCGCTGGAGGACGCTGCGCTCGATCAGACCCCGTCCGTCGAGCTGATGTCCCGTTTACTGAAGGAGCTAGTTGACCGTGGAAGTTGATCTGACCGGTGCTAATTGGACCACCGGCCGTTCCGGCGGCCAGGGCCAGTGTGTCGAGGTGGCCACCGAACTGCCGGCTATGCCCGGCCACGTCGCCGTGCGCGACTCCAAGAACCGCGACGGCGCGGCCCTCGTCTTCACCGACAGCGAATGGGCCGCCCACCTCGCCAGCGTCCGCGACGGCCTCTACGACAAATAGGGCCCGAAGTTCAGTGCCGACTTCGTGAGTCTCGTCATCCCGTATTTCCTTGAGGAAGGAAATACCGGGGGGCCCGACAACTGCCGGAGTGGCTGAAGGGCTCATCAGTGAAGATCGGTATCGGTATCCCGAACCAGGTACGCAACGTCGACCCGCGGATCATCGGGCCGTGGGCGGCCAAGGCCGAGGAGGCGGGTTTCTCGACGCTCGGCACGGTTGGCCGGATCGCGTACCCAGGGGCGGCGGACACCGTCGCGCTGGCCGTGGCGGCCGGTGCGACCAGCCGGATCGGGCTGTTCAGCAACGTGCTGCTCGGTCCGCCGTGGCCGGCCGCGCTGCTCGCCAAGGAGATCGCGGGCATTGACGGGGCGTCCGGCGGGCGGCTCACGCTCGGGCTGGGATCGCGCCGGCCGCCCTGGCCCGGATGGCCCGGCACGGCATCGGCTACGTCGGCGCCTCGTTTCCTCCGGGCATGGTGGCGCCCAGCTTCGACGCCGCCCGGGCGGCCTGGAAAGAGGCCGGCCGGGACGGGCAGCCGAAGCTGACCGCGATCGCGTACTTCGCCTTCGACGACTACGCGACCGGGCGCGCGAACGTCTACGACTACTACAGCGTGGCCGGCGACCAGATCGCCGGGATGGTCGCCGACAACACCTCGTTCGGGGCCGACCGGGTGCGCGAGACCCTGAAGGCGTTCGAGGAGATCGGCGCCGACGAGCTCATCTTCAACGCGACCGTCCCCGACCTCGACCAGATCACCAAGCTGGCCGAGGTCGTTCTCTGAGCGACTAGGAAGCCAGGGCGGCCAGGACCTTCGGGAGGTCCTGGGTGTGCAGGACGCCCAGGCGCTGGGTGGCCCGCGTGACCGCGACGTAAAGGTCGGACAGGCCGCGCGGGCTCTCGGCGATGATCTCGTCGGGTTGGACCACGACGACGGAGTCGAACTCGAGGCCCTTGGCCTGGCGGACCGTCATCAGGACCACCTGGTTGAGCAGGTCGGGCTGCTCCCCCACGGCCGCGCCCGGGACGGCCTCGACCAGGGCCTGGCCCAGCTCCGCCTCGCGCGCCTCGGGGACCAGGACTCCGACACGGCCGTCGCCGGCTTCGGCGGCCTCCAGGCGTACGGCGGCGATCGTCTCCGCGGGAAGCGCGGCCGGCGGAACCCGGAGGGACCACGGTGCCACGCCGGCCGAGCGGACCGAGCGTGGCGGCTGCAGGGCCGGGTCGACGGCGGCGAGGACGTCGGCCGCGACCGCCATGACCTCGGCCGGAGTGCGGTAGTTGACCGTCAGCTCGACCAGGCGCCAGCGCTGGCCGACGTAGGGCTCGAAGACCGCGTCCCAGGTGGTCGTGCCCGCCAGTTCCGAGGTCTGGGCGACGTCGCCGACGACCGTCATCGAGCGGCTCGGGCAGCGGCGCATCAGCAGGCGCCAGGCGAGCGGGGAGAGTTCCTGCGCCTCGTCGACGATGACGTGGCCGAAGACCCAGGTGCGGTCGGTGGCGGCGCGTTCGGCGGCGGTGCGCGTGTCGATGACCTCGTGGCGTTCGACGAAGGCGCTGGCGTCGACGACGTCGGTCGCGGAGAGGATCTCCTCCTCCTGGTCCTCGAAGTCGAGCGAGCGGGAGCCCTCGACGATCTCCAGGACGCCCTCGGCGTATTCGATCGCCTCGCGGCGTTCGCGGGCGGCCTCGCGGGCCCGGATCGTGTCGTCGACGCCGAGCAGCTCGGCGAGTTCGTCGAGCAGCGGGACGTCGGCCGGAGTCCAGCGGGCGTCGTGCGGGCGCAACAGCAGCTCGCGTTCCTCGTCGCTGAGGATGCCCGCGGTGGCCGCGGTCAGAAACGCGGGGTTGCCGAGAAGATCGCGGAGCACCTGCCGCGGCGTCAGCACCGGCCAGAAGTCGAAGAGCGTCTGCTGGACGTCGATGTCCTCGCGCAGCTCGCGCCGGGTCTCGGCCAGGTCGGCCTCGGAGAGCAGGTTTTCGCCGCCGAGCGGATCGGCGCCGATCCGTTCGGCGATCTGCAGGGACAGGGCGTGGATGGCCTCGGTGACGAAGAGCGCCCGGGCCACGTTGTGTGGCCGGCCGGACCGGCGGGCGACGGCCCGGGCGTCCTCCAGCACCGCGCGTTCGATGCGCAGCGGGTAGCCGTCGTGGTCGACCTCGGCGTAGGCGTCGGGCACGGTCTGCCGGTCGGCGACCGCCTTGGCCAGGACGTCGAGCATCACGGTGCTGCCCTTGAGGGCGGCGGCGGCCGGCGGTTCGGCCGCCCTCGCGCGTACGCCCGGGAACATGTCGCCGAGGGTGGCCAGCAGCACGCCGGTCTCGGCGAGCGACGGCAGCACCTGGGAGATGTAGCGCAGGAAGGTCGGGTTGGGTCCGAGGATCAGCACGCCCTGTTTCGTGAGCTGCTGACGGTACGTGTAGAGCAGGTAGGCCGCCCGGTGCAGCGCGACCGCCGTCTTGCCGGTGCCGGGGCCGCCCTGCACGACCATGACGCCGGGCAGGCCGGCCCGGATCACCTCGTCCTGTTCGGACTGGATGGTCTCGACGATGTCGCGCATCCGGCCGGTGCGGTTGGCGGTCAGCGCGGAGAGGAGCGCGGCCTCGCCGGTCACGTCTTCGCGGTGCCCGTTCTGCCGCTGCGAGAGGTCGAGCACCTCGTCGTCGATGCCGGTCAGGATTCTCCCGCGCGTGCGCAGGTGCCGCCGCCGGGTGACGCCGTCCGGCGAGACCGCGGTGGCCAGATAGAACGGCCGGGCGGCCGGGGCCCGCCAGTCGATCAGAAGTGGATCGCGATCGGCGTCCTCGGCGAACAGGCCGATGCGGCCGACGTAACGCGGATTGTCGGCCGTGAAGTCGAGCCGGCCGAAACAGAGCGCGTTTTCCACCGCATTCATCTGGGCGAGTTGCTCCGCGTAGTGATGGCGGGTGGCCTCGCGCTGGGTGCGGCCCTGCGGGGTGCCGCCGCTCTCGAGCAGAATCGCGCGCAGCCGGTCGTCGGCCTGCGCCCGCAACTGGTCGAGACGCTCGTAGAGGGTGGTCAGGTACGCCTGTTCGGAACGGATGTCGGCATCCGGCGTCTCCGTGGCGGAGCTTGACAAAGCCACTCCCCTTTGTGTTAACATCTGGGCCGTTGACAGCCAATTCTTGGCTGTCTTTTTATTTCCCGGCAATCGCCCAGATTAGCGCATCGACCGGCGTACCCAAACCCGTGTAACCCAGGTTACGGCTCGCCGGTTTTGTGTCAGCAATCCGTCATCTTCCCCGGCGAGCCGTTACGCGGAACGGCCCATCGACATTAGTCCGGACATGACCCACATTCACCCGTTCCGACGTATCGCCGCGGCGGCCCTCATAGCCGTCGCCGCCCTGGGAGCCACCTCCGCCTGCACCAAGGACGACGCCCCGGCGGGCAACGCCGCGGCCGCCGCCGGCACCGGCCCCGAGGCGAAGACCATCGACGGCGCCAAGGCGGCCGCGCAGACCGTCTTCGATCGCTTCTCCGGAGGCGACTTCGCCGGCGCGTGGGACATGTACACCGCGGCCGGCAAGGCGGCGATCAGCCAGGCCGACTACGTCAAGCTGAACGAGGCCTGCTCCCGCAAGGGCCTGGCGATCCAGCTGACCAGCGCCCGGCTGGACGGCACCGACAAGGCGATCGTGATCGCCAAGCAGCTGGTCGCCACCCAGTCGTACACGATGGTCTACGAGAACAACGCCTGGAAACTGCAGCCGGCCCCGGAGGGCCTCGCCCTCTACAAGCTCGGCGCGGTCAAGGCCATCGCGGCCCAGAAGAAGGCCGGCACCTGCGCCGGTTCCGGCGCCTGAGGACGTACGCGTGGGCCCGCCGCCCTGTCGCGGCGGGCTCCTCTCACGCCGCTACCGGCAGCCCGTCCGGGCCGGTCATCGCCAGGCGCGTGCGCAACGAGCCGCGCTCCCCGATCTGGTCGTAGTAGGCGGCCCGGCGCCGGGCGACGCAGCCCTCCCGGACCGCGCTCTGGGCCGCCAGCGCCGGGTCGAGATGGGTGTTGAGCCCGTCCCGGAGCAGCCCGAGCGCCTCCGCCCGCAGCTGCGACACGCGCGACTCGGTGACCCCGAGGTCGACCGCGATCTGGGCCATCGGCCGCTCGTCGAAGAAGTAGCCCTGCACCACCACGCGCAGCCGCTCCGGCAACGCCTCGATCGCGTGCCGCAGGTAGCCCAGCCGCTCCCGGCGGATGAGCATCTCCTCCGGGCCGGCGCTCGGCTCGGTCACGATGTCCTCGGCCCCGGCGGTGGCGAACCCCTGGAGGCTGAACACGACCGCCCGCTGCACGTCGTCGTCGGCCGACTCGATGTCCTCGATGGTGCAGCCGAGCCGGCCGGCGACCTCCTGCACGGTCGGGGTACGCCCCAGCTCCGCGGTCAGCTCCTGCCGGGCGGCGTCCGTACGCCGGGCGCGCTGCCGCACCGAGCGGCTGGCCCAGTCGAGGCCGCGCAGCTCGTCGAGCAGGGCCCCGCGGACCCGGGCGGCGGCGAACCGGGCGAACGGCACACCCCGCTCGTCGTCGAAGCCGCGGGCCGCGCCGACCAGGGCGGCGTATCCTGCCGACATCAGGTCGTCGCGGTTGACATGTGCCGGGACCCGGGCGAGCATCTCCCGGACCAGGTGGCCGACCAGAGGCATGTGCTTCTGGACGATGTCCTCGCGACGGCGATTGGCGTCAAGTGCACCGCTCATGTGGGGGGTCTCCTCGGCTACCGGCCGGCAGAGGGGACACCGGCGCTGAGAAGAACGGTCAGTCACGCTGAGTGCTAATCGGGTCGCGCTGGGGTGCGAAACGGTTGCTTTCGCTGGACGCCCGTACAATGGATCGTTCGCGCAACATTTTGGGAGTCCCCACTACATGAGCACCTTCTCCGAGCTCGGCGTGCCCGAGGCCCTCACCACGGCACTCACGGAGCTCGGCATCACCACCCCGTTCCCGATTCAGGCGGCCACGCTGCCCGACTCGATGGCCGGCCGTGACGTGCTGGGCCGCGGGCGCACCGGCTCCGGCAAGACGTATGCCTTCGTCCTGCCCGTCCTGGTCCGCCTGGCCGCCTCCGGCCGCCCACGCAAGCCGGGACGCCCACGGGCACTGATCCTGGCGCCGACCCGCGAGCTCGCCACCCAGATCGACGCCACGATGGCGCCGCTGGCGGCCAAGCTCGGTTTGCGCACCCTCACCGTCTTCGGCGGCGTCGGTCCGACCCCACAGATCCGCGGCCTCCGGGCCGGGGTCGACGTGCTCGTCGCCTGCCCGGGCCGGCTCGACGACCACCTCCGCAACGGCCACGCCTCCCTCGACGCGATCGAGATCACCGTGCTCGACGAGGCCGACCACATGGCCGACCTCGGCTTCCTGCCGGTGGTCCGCCGCCTGATGGACCAGACCCCGTCCGCCGGGCAGCGGATGCTCTTCTCGGCGACCCTCGACAACGGCGTCGACGTGCTGGTCAAGCGCTTCATGCACAAGCCGGTCACGCACTCGGTCGACTCGGCCACCGAGGCGCCGATCGAGATGTCGCACCACGTCCTGCACGTGCGGGCCGACGACCGCTTCCCGGTGCTGGTCGACCTGCTGGCCGCACCCGGCCGCTCGGTCGTCTTCACCCGCACCAAACGCCGCGCCAAGGTGCTGACCCGCCAGCTCAACCAGGCTGGCGTCCCGGCGGTCGAACTGCACGGCAACCTCGCGCAGAACGCCCGCAACCGCAACATGGCCGCCTTCTCCGACGGCTCCGCGGGCACCCTGGTCGCCACCGACATCGCGGCCCGGGGCATCCACGTCGACGACGTCGCCCTGGTCATCCACGCCGACCCGCCGGTCGAGCACAAGGCGTACCTGCACCGTTCGGGCCGCACGGCCCGGGCCGGAGCGGCCGGCACGGTCATCACCCTGATGACCGACGACCAGCAGGCCGAGGTCCGCGACCTGACCCGCCGCGCCGGCGTACGCCCGACCACCCGCCGCACCCGCCCCGGCGACCCGCTGCTGTCCGAGCTGGCGCCGGGCGAGCGCACGTTCCTGGCCCCGTCGGCCGCGCCGGCACCGAGCCCGACCGGTGGCGGCCGCGGTTCCGGCTCCGGCGGCGGGTCGACCGGCCGCTCCCGGTCCGGCGGGTCCGCGTCGGCCGATCGGGCCTTCGACGAGGCACCGGCCGGCCGGTCCGGTCGCGGCCGTGGCAACCGCCCGGCCGCGGCGCCCCGTGAGCAGCACGTGGCCGGGGCCCGCACCGCACGCCCCCGCACCGAGCAGCACGCCGGCGCCGGCCGCACGGCCGGATCCCGCTCCGAGCAGGGCGGGGCGGCCCGCGGAAGCGGCGGCGGCCGCAAGGACCAGGCCGCCGCGCAGAACCGCGGCCGCCGCGGCAGCGGGTCGACCCCGGTCCACACCAGCGAGACGCGGTCCGCGGCCGGCGCCAACGGTTCCCGCCCGACGTCGTCGGGCGGCGCCGCCGCCTTCTCGTCCAGCACCCGAGCCGGCCGCCGCGGCGGCCGCTGACCGGCCGGATGTGGCCGCCGGCCGGCTCCTCGGCCGACGGCCACACCGGAATGGAGAACAGGTCGATCCGGTCGAGCCCGTCCGGCGTCTCGGCGAAGGTGCGCCGCGGGTAGCTACGCACGTTGAACACCCGCGGTCAGGGCCGCGCCGGCGCCTGGACACCTCCCGCCGGGCCGCTGTGGCTGCCGTGCTTGCCACGGGACTGCGCTACGAGGGCTTCGAGCGGTGCGGCCGCGGACGGGAGCCGAAGTTCCGGCCGCGCGCCAGCGCCCAGGTCCGCCAGCGCCGCCGGCCGGCCGTCGTGATGGCCGACATGCTGGCGGCCCGCGATCCCTACGGCGACAGCTGAGGCACTCCGGCGTCCGACAGATGTCCAGGATGGACGAATTCGGCCGGGATCCACCTCGTCGACCGGGAGGAGGCTTCGGCGGGTTCTTCGAAGAGCTGCTCGACGCCGGACACGCCTAGACCGAGACGTCGACCGCGATCTCGTCGCCGAGGGCGAAGCCGTCGCACAGGTCGAGTTCGTCGCCGCTCCAGAAGCGGCCGGGGTCGTACCAGTTGGGTTTGCGGCCTCGCGGCAGCAGGCCCATCTCCTCGTAGGTCAGGGCGACGACCTCGGCGCAGTAGGCCGTCTCAAGCGCGGTCGCCGACCGGCGGATCTGCGGGAACCGGCCGCGGACCCAGCGCGAGGCGAGCTGGGCCGAGGACGGGAACGGCGTGCCGTCGAGGCGGGCCACCGTCTTGAGCGCCCGGTCCTCCATGGTCTTGGTGGCGCCCGGGTCGAGCTGGCGCAGCCAGCCCCGCTGGCCGTAGCGGTGGCCCCAGACCGCGACCGCGTCGCGCAGGTCGTGCAGCTGGACGCCGCGCTGGAAGGTGCCGGACCACAGGTCGGGCAGCGACTTGCCGAGCTCGGCGTGCCACATCAGGGGTGGCATGTCCTCGATCACCAGCGACATGCCGACGTGGTTGACCGGGCTGTTGGTCAGCGTCTGGATGGCCCGGTCAGGCCCGGACCGGCCGCGGAAGATCCAGATGTCACCCGTGCGCGTCAGGTCGATGGCCTGATCGAGGCTGATGGCGGTCACGATGTGTCTATCCTCAAGCGATGCGTTGGTGGAAGGTTGTGGGACTGGCCGGGCTGGCGGGCGTCGCGGCGACCGGGGTGGTGATCGGGCGCGCCGAGCGCAAGCGGCGAGCGTATACGCCCGACGAGGTGCGCGCTCGGCTGCACGAGCGGCTGGCCGAAACCAGCGTCGAGGCGGGCTCAGACGACATCGGAGTCACGGAGTAGGGACCAGAGGCCGGCGCCGTCGGGCGCCGAGAACCAGGTCTTGCCGCCCGAGCCGACCGCCTCGGGGTTGCCGGCCGGCCCGGGGATGGCTCCGGCCAGCACGGCCTGGGTCGGCGACAGCCGGCGGATCGCCACCGCGGCCACGTTTTCCGGGTGGGCGTGGGCGAACTCGGAATAGATCTCCTGGTCGTGCTGCCCGTCGTCGCCGATCAGCAGCCAGCGCACGTGCGGGAACTCGCCGGCCAGCCGGCGCAGGGTGGTGCGCTTGTGCTCCTGGCCGCTGCGGAACCAGCGGTCGGGGGTGGGGCCCCAGTCGGTCAGCAGCAGCGGGCCGGCCGGGTAGAGGTGGCGGGAGAGGAACCGGGAGAGCGTGGGCGCCACGTTCCACGCGCCGGTCGACAGGTAGAACACCGGGGCGCCCGCGTTGGCCGTGACCAGGCGCTCGTAGAGCACGGCCATGCCGGGGACGGCCATCCGGGCGTGCTCGTCGAGGACGAACGTGTTCCACGCCGCGAGCAGGGGCCGGGGCAGCGCGGTCACCATCACCGTGTCGTCGATGTCGGAGATCACGCCGAACCGGCAGGCCGGGTCGATCACCCGGATCGGCGCCTCGACCGGGGCGGCGCCCTCGGCGGTCAGCCGGACACTCCCCCAGCCCGGCTCGAGGTCGCCCTTGACCACGCAGTCGACATAACCACTGCGGTCGGTGCGGGTCTCGGTGAGCTGGTCGCCCATCTGGATGCGGACGATCTCGTCGTGCACGGGCGAGCTGGTGAAGCTGCGCCAGCCGCGCGACTTGTCGAGGCTTTTGCGGAACGTGGCCGGGCGGGTGAGCACGACCCGGGCCATCACCCGGGCCCAGCCGGGCGAACCGTAACCGGTGTAGGCGGTGATGACCGGCTGCCAGCCGCGGTTGCGCAAGCGGCGCACGACGATCTCGTGGACGGCATCCTCGATGCGCGCGGCCCGGTGCAACCGGACCGCGGACGATTGTGAAGCACGCGCCACGCGGTCTTCCCTGCCCTTCTGCTGCGTGCGGCATCCTGCCCGGTTACGGTACCCGCCCGGTACGACAGCCGCTCCCGAACGCGCTATCGGGGCCGCTCAGGTCCACTGTGGAACTCAGGCGGCCGCCGGGAGCTCGCCGGTCGTCCACGGCTCGGCCCACCAGAATTCGCTCACCGCCGGTTGCTCGGCCGCGGTGCGCCCGAACGCGGCCGCCGCCTCGGCCCGCAGCGCCCGCAGGGCCTCGGCCGCGATCTCGGACTGCTGCCAGGCGGCCCGCTCACGCCGCTGCGCGGCCTGGTAGCGGGCGAAGGCGTTTTCCCGGATCGCGTTGTGCAGCAAGGCTTCCTGCACGACCGGGTGCAGCCGCGGGTTCCAGCCGCGATGCGCGTAGACGTCGTTGAGCCGGCCGATCGACAGCTCCCGCCGGCGGCAGGCGGCCGTCGCGGCGCGGTGCAGGTAGCGCTCGCGGTCGGCGTTCTCGCCGAGCCTCCGGCGGCGGCTCATCAGCGGGAACGAGGTGGCGGCCCAGATGCGGCGGGCGGCCGCGTCGGCCTCCTGATAGGCCGCCCAGGCGGCGTCGAGCTCCCGCTCGGCGGCCTCCCAGTCGGCCCGGCCGCGGGCCGCGGTCGCCGCCGCGTGCTCGGCGGCGACGGCGACCTCGTCGGCGAACCGCAGGTCATCGTCGACCGAGCGGGCGTCCGGGTCGTCGGAAAGCGAGTAGGCAGCCAAGTCGGCGGCCGAGTCAGCGGCAACCGGGTCGGCGGCAGCGGAGTGGGCGACCGAGGTCCGGCCGGCGCGTGACCGAGCGGCAGCGGCGTCGACGGCGCGCCACCAGGGGACAGCGGACCCGGCGGCGCCGGAGCGGGCGGGCGGCGGCGCGGCCGAGCCGCGGGAGCGGGCGGCCGGCCCGGCGGCACGCGAGCGGCCGGTGGCAGGCGCGGCGGAGTCGCGGGGCCGGCCCATCAGGACGACGGTGACGGCCACGCCGAGCAGCATGAGCGCCCAGAGGACGATGGCGAGCGGAATGGAGACGAGGAAGCTGTGCAAGCTGGTTCCCACGGGACGACACCTCGCTGACAGACGCGATCTTGGAGGGTGATTGCGCTGGTCGTGCGGCTTGCGCACGGCGTGGCGATGGCTTTTTCCGTACGGGGTGAGCCGTCACCACCACACGGCGACGTTCGACGGGCCGAGGTCGCCGGCAACGGGCTGAAGCGTCAGGCGAGAGGCGGGGCGCGCTCCGCGCGTACGCGAAGGGCGAAGCCCGTGATCAGCAGGAGGATGATCGCCGAGCTGACGTAGAGCGGGGTTTCCCGCGGCGGCGGCGGAAGCGCCGGAAGCTCGTCGGCGGTCGCCGAAGGCGTCGTCGCGACCGATGACACCGCGGAGGCCACCGCGGCCGCCGGCTGCGCCGCGGGAAGCGCGGGCGCGGGCGGCGTGGCGTGGACCGTGAAGGCGAGCGCGAGCATGGCCAAACCGGTCAGGAAACGCAGAAGACGCCGGCCGTCCCAATCCCGGGGAAGCACTCGCGTCACTGCCGTCACAGGCACCAACCTACCGTTTCGGGCGGAAACGCGCACGTCCGCACACGGGTTACGCCCCCTGACACGGACGAGGGACCATGGACGGGTGGACCTTCAGATGGTGGGGCAGGTGGCCGAGCTCGGCGGGTGGATCGCCGAGGGCGGCGTGGTGGTGCTGAGCGGCGCAGGGCTGTCGACCGATTCCGGCATTCCCGACTATCGCGGCCCGTCCGGCTCGGCCCGGCGCGGCTCCCCCATGACCTACCAGACGTTCACCGGCGACGACGTGGCCCGGCAGCGCTACTGGGCCCGCAGCCACCTCGGCTGGCGCAACATCGGCGACGCCCGGCCCAACGACGGGCACCGCGCGGTGGCCGATCTGCAGCGGCTCGGCCTGGTCGACGGCATCATCACGCAGAACGTCGACGGCCTGCATCAGGCGGCCGGCGCGCACGGGGTGGTCGAGTTGCACGGCAACCTGGCCCGCATCGTCTGCCTGCACTGCGGCGAGCTGACCGGCCGCACCGAGATGGCGGCCCGGCTCGACGCGGCCAACCCGGCCTTCGCGGGGGTGGCCACCGCGATCAACCCGGACGGCGACGCCGAGCTCGACGACGCGGCGCTGGACGGCTTCGAGGTGGTCGACTGCCTGGGGTGCGGTGGGCTGCTCAAGCCGGACGTCGTCTACTTTGGAGAGACGGTTCCGGTCGACCGGGTCGAGCGCAGTTTCGCCCTCGTCGGGAGCGCGCGCACGTTGCTGGTGCTCGGTTCCTCGTTGACGGTGATGTCGGGGCGCCGGTTCGTGCTGCGGGCGGCCAAGCTCGGCATCCGGGTGGCGATCGTCAATCGTGGAGTGACGCGCGGCGAGCCGTACGCGGGGATCGTCGTCGATGCCCCATTGGGCATCGTTCTGCCTCATCTGGCCCGCGAGGCGACTTCGGGTTCCGCCGAGAAAATCCGCATTTAACAGGCGCGGTTACCGTCCTGAAACCTAAATAAAGACTGCTACACATTGACGTGACCCGCTTCACTGTCGTTAACTGCCGGAACCGCTCCCGAAACCGGTTCCGAAATCCCGGTGAAACGAGTCGGTGACAACCGGCAGTCAACCCAGGAGGACCAGTGCCAATCACCATCGCCGATGTGGCGGCCCGGGCCAAGGTCAGCAAGACGACCGTGTCCCGCGTCCTCAACGGCAAGGGTGAGCTGGACGAATCCACCGCGGCCCGGGTCCGCGCGGTGATCGACGAGCTCGGCTACGTGCCCAGTTCCCGCGCCGTCGGGCTGGCCCGCGGGCGCACCCGGGTGGTCGGCATGCTGGTGCCCTCGCTCACCTGGCCCTGGATGGCCGAGGTGCTCCAGGGCGCGGTCGACGTTCTCGAGACCGAGCGCTACGGCCTCCTCCTGTTCACCTGCAACCGGGGTGAGGAGTCGATGCGCCAGTTCGGCGCCCAGGTCTCGGCCAAGTCGTTCGACGGCCTGCTGGTGATCGAGCCCGAGGGCACCCTCGACTACATCGCCACCCTGCACGCCCGCGGCCTGCCGGTCGTGCTCATCGACGACCGCGACCAGAGCACCGGCCAGATCCCGAGCGTCGGCACGACCAACCACACCGGAGCCGGCGGCGCGGCCACCCACCTGCTCGAGATCGGCCGCACCCGGCCGCTCGTGATCGCCGGGCCGGAGCGCTTCGGCTGCACCGTCCAGCGGCTGGACGGCTTCGCGGCCGCGTTCGCGGCCGCCGGCCACCCGATCCCGTCCGAGCGCGTGCGCCCCGGTGACTTCACCGTCGAGCGCGGCGTGGCCGGCGTCCAGGAGGCGCTGGCCGCCGGGATCGAGTTCGACGCGGTCTTCGCCCACAACGACCTCTCCGCGATCGGCGCCATGCAGGGCCTGCTCGACCGGGGCAAGCGCATCCCGCAGGACGTCGCGGTCGTCGGCTTCGACGACATCCCCACGGCGGCACACACCCAGCCGTCACTGTCGACTGTCCACCAACCGGCAAGAGAGATGGGTGAGGCCGCGGCCCGCACCCTGCTCGCACATTTCGAGGGCACACCCCTGCCCAACCGCCCGACCATAATCCCGGCGAGCTTCGTCGCGCGGGGATCGACGGTCGCGGGTCCGCACAGCACCACCTCCTGAAACACCGGCACCGCACCAACAAACCCACGCAACACCGGCGAAGTCCCGGAACCGGCCAGGTGGCCGGCGCCGCGATGACGCACGCCCTTCTCGGGCACCCCTCTCACCCGATTCGCACCATTCGAGGAGAAAACTCGATGCAACGCAGGAAGTTGATCGCGGTCGCTGCGGCGGGCATTCTCGCCGCTGGTGGTCTCACCGCGTGCAGTTCGAAAAATTCACCCAACGCCAACGCCAACAAGGCCGGCAACGGGCGCGACTACCTGACCCTCGGCATGCCGAACGGCAACCAGACCGAGAACAACAACCCGTTCGCCACCACCTCGTCGGCCGGCAACATGGCCTACCAGTGGCTGATCTACGAGCCGCTGCAGCAGTTCAATCCGGCGCGCCCGGCCGAGCCGAACAAGCCGTGGCTGGCCACCGACGTGAAGTGGGCGGCCGACTACAAGTCGGTCGACATCACCGTTCGCGACAACGCGAAGTGGTCCGACGGGCAGGCGCTGACCGGTGCCGACGTGGCCTACACGTTCAACCTGTACAAGACCAACAAGGACGTCAACCAGAACGCCATCCAGTTCGGTGACATCACGGCCAACGGCAACACGGTCCACATGACGTTCCCGGTGAGCCAGTTCGTCAACCAGAACAAGATCGTCGCGACCACCCCGATCGTGCCCGAGCACATCTGGAAGAACATCGCGGACCCGAGCAAGGACACCAACAAGAACCCGGTCGGCAGCGGCCCGTACGTCCTGAAGTCGTTCACCCAGGCCGGCGCCACGCTCGACCTGCGCACCGACGGCGGCTACTGGCAGGACCTGCCGAAGGTCAAGGAGATCCGCGCGGTCTCCCCGTCCGGCAACGACACCATGACGACCGCGCTGAACAACGGCACCGTGGACTGGAGCTTCGTCTTCATCCCGAACGTCCAGAAGGTCTTCGAGGCCACCGATCCGCACCACAAGATCTGGGCCCCGGGCGTGCTCGGCATCCACGGCCTCTGGCTGAACACCACGGTCAAGCCGTTCAACGACGTGAAGCTGCGCCAGGCCATGAACATGGTCATCAACCGGGCGGACATCTTCAACCAGGCCGAGTCGGGCTACTTCCACCCCGAGATCAAGAGCGTGACCGGTCTGCCGGACGGCTCCGGTGACGCCTTCATCGCCCCCGACTACAAGGGCAAGACCTTCAGCGTCGACGTGGCGGGCGCCAAGAGCCTGCTCCAGAGCGCCGGTTACAAGCTCAACGGCGACACGCTGACCGACCCGTCGGGCAAGCCGGTCACCATCAAGCTGACCGACCCGGCCCCGTGGTCGGACTACCAGACCTCGCTCGAGCTGCTCAAGAGCAACTTCGCCCAGATCGGCATCAAGGCCACGGTCGAGAAGCCGAACCAGGACGCCTGGCAGAGCGACGTCAACAAGGGTGACTTCCAGGGCACGTTCCACTGGACCAACAGCGGCGCGACCCCGTACGACATCTACCAGACCGTGATGGACGGCAAGCTGCTCAAGCCGATCGGCCAGGAGGCCCAGCAGGGCAACTTCGGCCGGTTCAACAGCCCGGAGGCCACGGCGGCGCTGTCCGCCTACGCCAACGCGACCAGCGACGCCGACCGCACCACCGCGCTGAACACGCTGCAGAAGATCTTCGTCGAGCAGGCCCCGATGCTGCCGGTCGGCTCGGACAACGTCGGCATGGCCTACAACGACAAGTACTGGACCGGCTGGCCGTCGGACAGTGACCCGTACTCCGGTGGCCAGCCCACCGGTGCGTACGAGTCGCTGATCCTGCACAACCTCAAGCCCGCCAACTCCTGATCGTCCTCGGCGGCCGGTCCCCGCACGGGGACCGGCCCTCGGCGGTTATCTCTCTTAAGGATCTCCGGACATGACGTCGACCCAGGACGCGAAGGCGCCGGCCGGCGAGGTGGTGCTTGAGGCGATCGGCCTGACCAAGCACTTCCCCGTCCGCCGGTCGTTGCGCGGACTCTTCTCCAAACAGCAGAACGCGGTGCACGCCGTCGATGACGTGAACCTGACGCTGCGCCGCGGCCACGTGGTCGCCCTGGTCGGTGAGTCCGGCTCGGGCAAGTCCACGATGGCCCGGCTGCTCGCCCAGCTCTATCCCCGCACCGGCGGCGACATTCAGCTGCACGGGAAGTCCACCCACGTCCGGCCCGGCCGGCAGTTCCGCGGCTACGCGGCCCGGGTACAGATGATCTTCCAGGACCCGTTCGCCTCACTGAACCCGGTCCACACGATCCGCTACCACCTCAGCCGCGCGCTGAAGATCCACGACAACGCGGGCGACGACCTCGAGACCGCGCTGCACGGGCTGCTGAACCGGGTCGCGCTGACCCCGCCCGAGCGCTACCTGGACAAGTTCCCGCACGAGCTCTCCGGCGGTCAGCGGCAGCGCGTCGCGATCGCCCGGGCGCTGGCCGCCGAACCGGAGGCCCTGCTCGCCGACGAGCCGGTGTCCATGCTGGACGTCTCGATCCGGCTCGGCGTGCTCAACCTCCTGCGCGACCTCAAGGAGCGCCTCAACCTGGCGATCCTCTACATCACCCACGACATCGCGTCGGCCCGCTACTTCGCCGACGAGACGATGGTGATGTACGCGGGGCGGATGGTCGAGGGCGGCGACAGCGAGACGGTCACCCAGTCGCCGGCTCACCCGTACACCCGGCTCCTGATCGACTCGGCGCCCGACCCGGACCGCCTGACCGGCGACACCGACACCCTTCAGGACCGGGGCAGCGGCGAGCCGCCGAGCCTGATCCACCCGCCGTCCGGGTGCCGCTTCCACCCGCGCTGCCCGATGGCGATGCCGCGGTGCACCACCGACCTGCCGGTGAAGATCGAAATTGGTGACGCGCCCGGCCACTGGGCCGCGTGCTGGCTGTTCGACGAGGCGACCGTCGCCGCGCAGCAGCCCGGTTCGGCCGCCGCCGGTGTCGCCGAGGAGGGGCAGTCGTGAGGTACTTCCTGCAGCGCATCGCGTTCTACATCTTCACGCTGTGGGCCGCGATCACCCTGAACTTCTTCGTTCCCCGGCTGGCCCCCGGCGACCCGGTCCAGTCGCTGATCGCCAAGCGGCAGGGCGAGATCAGCACCCAGGCGATCGACTCGCTCTACGCGCTGTTCGGCCTGAAGAAGAACGAGAGCCTCTGGCACCAGTACATCGACTACTGGAATCAGATCATCCACGGCAACCTCGGCCTGTCCTTCACCTTCTTCCCCGCTCCGGTCTCCCAGATCATCGGGCAGGCGCTGCCCTGGACCGTGCTGCTGGTCGGCATCACGACGGTGGTCAGCTTCCTGATCGGCACCGGGCTGGGTGTGCTGGCCGGCTGGCGGCGCGGCTCGTGGGCCGACGGCCTGCTGCCGGTGACCACGTTCTTCTCCTCGGTGCCGTACTTCTGGCTCGGCATCCTGGCGATCTACCTGCTGGCCGGCCCGAACAGCTTCTTCCCGTCCGGCGGCGGTTTCGACGCCAACCTCGTGCCGGCCTGGGACCAGTACTTCATCCCGAGCGCGATCCGGCACAGCCTGCTCCCCGCCCTGACCATCCTGATCTCCTCGGTCAGCGGCTGGATCCTCAGCATGCGGAACATGATGATCACGGTGTCGTCGGAGGACTACATCACGGTCGCCCACGCCAAGGGCCTGTCCGGGCGCCGGGTGGCGATGAGCTACGCGGCACGCAACGCGCTGCTGCCCAGCGTCTCCGGCTTCGCGCTGTCGCTCGGCTTCATCGTCGGCGGCACCCTGCTGGTGGAGATCGTCTTCTCCTACCCGGGGCTCGGCTTCACGCTGCTGGAAGGGCTCCAGTCCAAGGACTACCCGCTGATGCAGGGCATCTTCCTGATCATCACGATCGCCGTGCTGATCGCGAACCTGCTGGCCGACGTGGTCTACCTGCTCCTCGACCCGCGCACCCGCAAGGAGGGCTGAGCGATGACGATTCCCACCTCGAGCATCGAGCAGGTCATCCCCGGACAGGGCTCGATGGCCCAGCCGGACGACCAGCCGGCCAAGCGCCGGCGGTTCCTCTTCCTGCGCAACCCCAAGGCCGCGACCGGCCTCGTCCTGCTCGGCATCTACGTGCTGATCGGGATCATCGGGCCGTGGATCGCCCCGTACGACCCGGACGCGCGCAGCAGCGACCTGGTCGCCGGCCCGTCGGCGAGGCACTGGCTGGGCACCACCCACATCGGACAGGACATCCTCAGCCAGCTGCTGTCGGGCGCCCGCAGCGTGGTCTACGTCGGCTTCCTGGCCGGCATCGTGGCGACCGTGCTCTCGATCCTGGTCGGCGTCTCGGCCGGCTACATCGGCGGCAAGACCGACGACGGCCTGTCCGCGCTGAGCAACGTCTTCCTGGTCATCCCGGCCATCCCGCTGATGATCATCATCACCTCGGCCCTGGGCGGGGCCAGTGACACCCTGATCGCGCTGATCATCGGTCTCACGTCGTGGTCGTGGAACGCCCGGGTGCTGCGGGCGCAGACGCTCTCGCTGCGGCGGCGCGACTACGTCGAGGCGTCCCGGGCGACCGGCGAGAAGACCTGGCGGATCATCATCTTCGAGCTGTTGCCCAACCTGACCGCGGTGATCGCGGCCGGCTTCGTCGGCACGGTGCTGTTCGCGGTGCTGGCGGAGATCACGCTCGCCTTCATCGGCGTGGTGAACAACGGCTGGAACTGGGGCACGATCCTGTTCTGGGCCCAGACCGAGCAGGCGCTCGCCCAGAAGGCCTGGTGGTGGTTCGTCCCCGCCGGCCTGGCCATCGCGCTCCTCGGCACCGCGCTCTCGCTGATCAACTTCGGCATCGACGAGTTCGTCAGCCCGCGCCTCCGCAGCGCCGGCAAGACCAAGATCAAGACCGTGTCGGGCCGGACGGTCCGGATGCGGATCGGCTTCACGCCGGTGCTGTCGTCCACCCCGGCTCCCACGATCGACCCGGACGGCGCCACGCCGGTGGCACGGAAGGTCCCGAACAATGCCTGAACGAGCAATGCCTGAACCCGTACTCGAGATCCGCGACCTCAACGTCGACTACGGCCTCGGCGACCGGGCCGTCCGCGCGGTCCGCGACGTGAGCCTGACCCTGCACCGCGGTGAGGTGCTCGGCCTGGCCGGCGAAAGCGGCTCCGGCAAGTCGACCCTCGCCTACGGACTGACCCGCCTGCTGGCGCCTCCGGGCGTGGTCACCGGCGGCGAGGTGATCTACCACCCGCGGGAGGGTTCGTCCTACGACGTCCTCGAACTGAGCGACCGCAGGCTGCGCGAGTTCCGGTGGGCCGAGACGGCGATCGTGTTCCAGGGCGCGATGAACTCGCTCAACCCGGTCCACAAGATCTCGACCCAGCTGACCGACGTGCTCAAGGCCCACGAGCCGCAGATGAGCGCGCACAGCCGCGACGCGCGGGCCCGCGAGATGCTCAAACTGGTCGGCATCTCGGCCGACCGGATGGACGCCTACCCGCATCAGCTCTCGGGCGGCATGCGGCAGCGCGTCATGATCGGGATGGCGCTGATCCTGCAGCCGCAGGTCGTCATCATGGACGAGCCGACGACCGCGCTCGACGTGGTCATGCAGCGCCAGATCCTGGGCCAGCTGATCGAGCTGCGCGAGCGGCTCGGCTTCTCGGTCATCTTCATCACCCACGACCTGTCGCTGCTGGTCGAGTTCTCCAACCGGATCGCCATCATGTACGGCGGCCGGATCGTCGAGGAGGCTCCGGCGTCCTCGCTCTACCGGGACGCGCTGCACCCGTACTCGAAGGGCCTGCTCAGCTCGTTCCCGGCGCTCCGCGGCGAACGCCGCGAGCTGGCCGGCATCCCGGGCTCCCCGCCCGACCTGGCCGGCATGCCGAGCGGCTGCTCCTTCCACCCCCGCTGCCCGAAGGCCTTCGACCCGTGCGCCGACCAGATCCCGGTGCTCGGCCGCCCGGACACCCCGGACGGTTCGACCCGGTCGGTGGCCTGCTGGCTCCACCCCGCGAAGCAGCCCGTCGGATGACATCCAGGGGCCGGCTCCCTTCCCAGGGCCGGCCCCTTTATTTCCCCGCCTACTGGAGAGCCATGAACCCCACCGCCCGTTTTGCCCCTTCTGTCGCCGAGGTCGACTTCCCCCCGGCCTTCACCTGGGGCGTCGCGACGTCCTCTTACCAGATCGAAGGCGCGGTCGCCGAGGACGGGCGCACACCGTCCATCTGGGACACCTTCTGCCGGGTGCCCGGTGCCGTAGCGAACGGCGACAACGGCGACGTCGCCTGCGACCACTACCACCGGATGCCGGAAGACGTGGCGCTGATCAAGAGTCTGGGCGTGGACGCGTACCGGTTCTCGGTCGCCTGGCCCCGGGTGCAGCCCGGCGGCCGCGGCCCGGCGAACCCGGCCGGCCTGGCCTTCTACGACCGGATGGTCGACGAACTGCTGACCGCCGGCATCGACCCGTGGGTCACGCTGTACCACTGGGATCTGCCGCAGGAACTGGAGGACGCGGGCGGCTGGCCGGCCCGCGACACCGCCTACCGGTTCGCCGACTACTCGATGCTCGTCTTCGACAAGCTGCAGGACCGGGTCGACACGTTCAGCACGCTCAACGAGCCGTGGTGCTCGGCCTGGCTCGGCTACCAGGTCGGGGTGCACGCGCCCGGGCGGCGTGACCACGACGCGGCGATCAGCGCGGTGCACCACCTGCTGCTCGGGCACGGCCTGGCGACCCAGGCCATGCGGGCGGCCGAGACGCGCCCGCACACGTACGGGATCACGCTGAACATGGGCACCGCCGATCCGGCCTCCGACAGCGCGGCCGACCGGGACGCCGCGCGCCGGGCCGACGGCATGGGCACCCGCATCTACCTCGACCCGCTGCGCTACGGCCGCTACCCGGCCGACATCGTGGCCGACCTGGCCCAGCGCGGGTCGGCGTTCCCGGTCCAGGACGGCGACCTCGAGATCATCTCGACGCCGTTCGAGGTGCTGGGCGTGAACTTCTACTTCGGCCAGAACTTCGCCGGCACCGACGAGCAGGGCCGCACCCACGACGAGAACGGCGAGCCGGTGGTGCGCTCGATTCTCCCGGACACCCCGCGCACGGCGATGGACTGGCCGATCACCCCGGAACGGTTCACCCAGCTGCTGGTCCGGCTGCACCGCGACTACCCCGGCCTGCCGCTGGTGATCACCGAGAACGGCGCCGCGTTCGCCGACGAGGTGGCGGCCGACGGCACCGTACGCGACGACGACCGCACCGAATATCTGGCCACCCACCTGGCCGCGGTGGCCGACGCGCGGGCCCAGGGCGCGGACGTACGGGGCTACTTCGCGTGGTCGCTGCTCGACAACTTCGAGTGGGCGTACGGCTATGCCAAGCGCTTCGGCATCGTGCACGTCGACTACGACACCCAGCAGCGGACGCCGAAGCAGAGCGCCCTGTGGCTGCGCGACACGATCGCGCGCATCCGCTCCTAGCGTCGTGCGGCGGGCGGCTTGCGGGTCAGCAGGATCTCTTCCTCCTGCGGGGCCGGCAGGCCGCCCTCGGCGAGCAGCCGGGCGATCGGCAACGTGGCGGCGCCCATGGCGACCGCCTCCGGGCCCAGCAGGCACGCCTCGATCGTCGTCTGGGCGTAGGGCCGGCGCAGCGCGTGGGCGGCCGCCGCGGCCCGGATCTCGGGCAGGAAACGCTCGGCCAGCGGCAGCCCGGCCCCGCCGCCGATCGCGATGCGCTCCGGGCTGAACAGGTTGATCAGGTCGGCGATGCCGGCGCCCAGGTAGCCACAGGTCTGTGCGAAGACATCGGCCACTTTTTCACTGTGCCGCTGGTCCGCGAGAGCTTTCTGGAGGTCGTATTCGTCCCCGGCGGCGCCGGCCAGTCGCCGGTTGATCGATTCGGCCCCGACGTACGCCTCCAGACAGCCCCGCGCCCCGCACCGGCACAGATCACCGTCGTAGACCAGCGTGGTGTGCCCCCACTCGCCGGCGTTGCTGTTCGCCCCGCGATAGCTGTGACCGTCCATGACGACGGCCGCGCCCACGCCCGTACCGATGAGAATGATGACCGCGTGGCGGGCGCCGCGCCCGGCGCCGAACCACATCTCGGCCTGGCCGACGGTCTTGGCGCCGTTCTCGACGAAGACCGGCACCGAGGTGCCGCCGGCCAGCACGTCGCCGAGCGGAACCGCGTCCCAGCCCGTCACCTGCGAATAGACCACGCCCTGGTCGACCACGCCGGGCACGCCGACGCCGTAGCCGAGGACGTCGTCGGGCGCGACACCGGCCTCCTCGATCACCGCCGCGAGACCGTTCAGCAGCTGGCGCGACACCTGGTCGGGGTCGTCGTCGTGCTGGTATTTCGCGGCGGCCAGGCGGTTCATGGCCAGGTCGTAGAGCTCGACCACGATGCGGGTCTCGCCGACGTCGGCGCCCACGACATAGCGGAAACCGGGGCGCACCTGCAGCAGCACCCGCGGCCGGCCGCCGTCCGAGCCGACCAGTCCGGCCTCCTCGACCAGCCCCTCGTCGATCATCTCGCCGATCAGGTTGCTGACGCTGGCCTGGCTGAGGGCCGTGGTGGCGCCGAGTTGCTGGCGGCTCTGCCGGCCGCCGTGGAAGAGGTCGGTGAGCAGGCTGGACCGATTAGCCCGGCGCACGTCCCGCACCGTTGTCCGCCTGGTCTCCAACCCTCTGCACCCCGTTCCGCTCGACTGTTGACCCATCTAACGCCATGAGCCGGAAAAACCGTAGACGGGCGCAGTATCTTGCCCGCGTGACCGATTATCTGAGCGTCAACCGCGCCAACTGGGACGAGCGGGCGGCCGTTCACGCCGCCTCCCCGGAATACGGTCTGGCCCGATTCGCCGCCGATCCGGCGTTCCTGAGCGACACGGTGCGTTTCGACCGGCCGAGGCTGGGTTCTCTCGACGGGCAGCGGGTCGTTCACCTGCAATGCCACATCGGTCACGACACGCTGTCGCTGGCCCGGCTGGGTGCCGCCTCCGTGATCGGCCTCGACTTCTCCGGGCCCGCTCTCGAGGTGGCCCGGCAATTCGTCGCCGGCACGCCCAATATCCGATTTGTCCAATCAGACGTCTACGGCGCCCGCGCCGCCCTCGACGGCGACTTCGACCTCGTCTACACCGGTGTCGGCGCGCTCAACTGGCTCCCCGACATCAACCGCTGGGCGCGGACCGTCCGCTCGCTGCTCCGCCCCGGCGGCCGGCTGCACATCCGCGAGGGCCACCCCGTGCTCTGGTCCCTCGACTACGACCGCGACGACGACCTGCTCGCCCTGCACACCACCTATTTCGAGCAGCCCGCCCCGCTGGTGATCGACGAGCAGTACACCTACGTGACCACCGACCACCGGTTCCAGGCGACGGTCACCCACGAATGGAACCACGGCCTCGGCGAGATCGTCACGGCGCTGCTCGAAGCCGGCCTGACGATCACCACGCTGATCGAGCACCAGTCCGTCCCGTGGAACGCGCTTCCCGGCAAGATGCGCGAACTCGACGACGGCGAATGGCAACTCATCGACCACCCGGAGCGGCTCCCGCACAGCTACACCTTGCAGGCGGTCGTTTAGAGATCGAACGCATCGGGGTATTCGCGGGTCCATCCCCGACGGACCCCATCTCCGACGAGCTAGGAGAACCCGATGCGCGGCACTTCGATCGGCGGCTTGATCATCCTTCTCTGGCTGGTCATCGGCGGCGTCGCCGCCTACGAACGCGGCTACTTCAAGGACAACGGCGACACCAGCTGCGCCAAGGCGGGCACGGTGGTGGTCACCGTCATCGCCGGCCCCCTCAACTGGCTGGGCGTCAACCCCAAGATCAAGTGCGACGTCCCCGCTCCGAGCAAATAACGCTGACCGGAGGGGCGGCGGCTCTTCTCGCCGCTCCTTCTTTCTTTCGTACGCCCGGGACTGGTCCCGTCTCTACAGTGAAAGCACCTGCCCACTGCGGGCCGTAGGCCCGCGCCGGCCCGGGCGGCGCCGGTGGTATGGGCGTCCGATTTTGTTTGCGTAACCTTGGTGGTTGTAGCCGCACACGACGGACCGGGGCGCCCCCGCGCTACACC
>NZ_JBFBAD010000108.1:0-33637 GCF_040682075.1 Actinoplanes sp. NPDC051411
ATACTTCGATAACGCGGTCAGTCCTCGGACTTGGCCGACTGCATTCCGGCCGAGATCAGCTCCATGACGGTCGAGTCCTGCAGGGTCGTCACGTCGCCGAGCGACCGGTTCTCGGCCACGTCCTTGAGCAGGCGCCGCATGATCTTGCCGGACCGGGTCTTCGGCAGCTCCGCCACCAGCATGATCTGCCGCGGCTTGGCGATCGGCCCGAGCGTCTTGGCCACGTGGTTACGCAGGTCGACGTTGAGCTTCTCGCCCGCGTCGCCCTCGATGTCGGTGCTGCCGCGCGGGATCACGAACGCCACGATCGCCTGTCCGGTCGTCGCGTCGGTCGCGCCGACCACCGCCGCCTCGGCCACCGACGGGTGCGACACCAGCGCCGACTCGACCTCGGTGGTCGAGATGTTGTGGCCCGAGATCAGCATGACGTCGTCGACCCGGCCGAGCAGCCAGAGCGAGCCGTCCTCGTCCTTCTTGGCCCCGTCGCCGGCGAAGTAGATCCACTCGTCGCCCGAGCCGGCGCCCGCCCCGAAGCGGGACCAGTAGGTGTCGATGAACCGCTTGTCGTCGCCCCAGATCGTGCGCAGCATCGACGGCCACGGCTCGCGCAGCACCAGGAAGCCACCGCCGCCGTCCGGCACCGACCGGGCCTGGTCGTCGACCACGTCGGCCACGATGCCGGGCAGCGCCGTCATCGCCGAGCCGGGCTTGGCGGCGGTCACACCCGGCAGCGGCGAGATCATCACGGCGCCGGTCTCGGTCTGCCACCAGGTGTCGACGACCGGGGTGTTGTTGTGGCCGATGTGCTCGCGGTACCACATCCAGGCCTCGGGGTTGATCGGCTCGCCGACGCTGCCGAGGACGCGCAGCGACGACAGGTCGTAACCGGCCGGGAGGTCGTCGCCCCACTTCATCATCGTGCGGATCAGCGTGGGTGCGGTGTAGAGGATCGACACCTTGTACTTGTCGACGAGCTGCCAGAAACGGTCACGGCCGGGAGTGTCGGGCGTGCCTTCGTACATCACCTGGGTGGCGCCGTTGGAGAGCGGGCCGTAGACGATGTAGGAGTGGCCGGTCACCCAGCCGATGTCGGCCGTGCACCAGTAGACGTCGGTCTCCGGCTTGAGGTCGAAGACGGCGTTGTGCGTGTACGACGTCTGGGTCAGGTAGCCGCCGGTGGTGTGCAGGATGCCCTTCGGCTTACCGGTCGTGCCCGAGGTGTAGAGGATGAACAGCGGGTGCTCGCTGTCGAACGCCTGCGGCTGGTGCGTGCTGTTCGCCTTCTCGACCGTCTCGTGCCACCACAGGTCCTTTTCGGTCCAGGCGACGTCCTGGCCCGTGCGGCGGACCACCAGCACGTGCTCGATGCTCGGGCACTGGGCGACCGCCTCGTCGACCGTCGGCTTGAGCGCCGACGGCTTGCCCCGCCGGTAGCCGCCGTCGGCCGTGATGACCAGCTTGGCGTCGGCGTCCTGGATGCGGGTCGACAGCGCGTCGACCGAGAAGCCGCCGAAGACCACGCTGTGGGTGGCGCCGACCCGGGCGCAGGCCAGCATCGCGACCGCCGCCTCCGGAATCATCGGCAGGTAGATCGCGACTCGGTCGCCCGCGGTGACGCCGAGCTCGGTCAGCGTGTTGGCCGCCTGGCTCACCATCGTGAGCAGGTCGGAGTAGGTGATGGTGCGGGTGTCGCCGGGCTCGCCCTCCCAGTGGATGGCGACCTTGTCACCGCGGCCCGCCTCGACGTGGCGGTCGACACAGTTGTAGGCGACGTTCAGCTCTCCGCCGATGAACCACTTCGCGAACGGCGGGTTGGACCAGTCGAGAACCTGCTCCCACTTCTTGGCCCAGGTGAGACGCTCGGCCTGGGTGGCCCAATAGGGGAGCCGGTCACCGTTGGCGACCTCGTAGTCCTCGGCTTTGACGTTGGCGTTCGCGGCCAGTTCGGCCGGCGGCGGGAACTGCCGCGTCTCCGATGACAAGTTCTCCAATGTCTCGCTCATGAGGGCGGCTCCTCTGCCTGACCGGGGTCTTTTCGTTGCACACTAGTCCGTGCGCGGTGACCGGCGACACTTGCTCGGTCCTGCGCGAATCTTGCCAGTTCCGAGCCGCTTCGCGCACCCCATGTTTCCCTCCTTTACCGGATACCGTGTCCGGGTGGATCCACTAGCGCCGCTCCTCGACCTGGCCGACGTCGCGCCCGCCCTGACACAGGCCCGCGAACAGGTCGACGCCGCGCTGCGCCACCGGGCCCTGCGCCGGCACGGCGGCCGGGTCGCCGCCGAGGCCAGCCTGCGCGCGGCGGTCGCCAGTGCCGCCCTCGAGGGGCACGTCCACGACCTCGACGACGTGCGGGCGGGAACGGTCACCGACCCGGTCGTCCAAGGCGCCCTGCGAGTCGCTGAAGGGCTCGGCGGGCTGGTCGACCTGTGGCCGCGCGCGCCCCGTCAGGTGCTGGCCAAACTGCACGTGCTCGCCGCCCGCGGCTCGGTCCCGGCCGACGATCTGGGCCGGCTGGTCGCCGGGGCCGACCGCATCGACGCGCTGACCGCCCTCGTCGCGGGCAACGAGCAGACCCCGCCGCTGCTGCTCGCCGCGATCGTGCACGCCGAGCTGCTCACCCTGCGCCCGTTCCCCGGCCCGGGCGGCCTGGTGGCCCGCGCGGCGGCCCGGCTCACCCTGATCGGTCGCGGACTCGACCCGCGCGGACTGATCGCGGTCGAGGTGGGTCACGCCGACCGCGAACCCGAATATCTCGGCGCATCCGGCGCCTACGCCACCGGAACCCCCGACGGCGTCCGCTCCTGGCTGCGGCACTACGCCGCCGCGATCACCGCCGGAGCGGCTGAGCTGGACCGAATAGGCGACGCGGTGCTCGCCACTGTCTGATCATCCATTTTCGATGGGCCGGAAGTCTTGATCGCCCTATTCGGCGGCATTCGCCTGGAATACTGGCCCGCGTGCCTGAGACGTGGACGCGACCCTATGAGCCCGGAGCCGGCCGCTGGCTGGTGATCGCCTGGGAGGCGCCCGCGCTCGCCCTGCTCGGCTGGAGCACCGCCCGCAAGTTCGCCCTCTCCGGCACCGGCGTCTGGATCATGGTCGCCGTGCTGGCCGCGATCTGGCTGATCGGCGCCTGGCGGATCCTCCGCATGGGCGTCTACGCCGGCGCCGACGGGGTGCTCATCCGCGGCCTGCTGCGCTCGCGCACGCTGCGCTGGCAGGAAGTCGCCCACGTCCACCTGCACAAGGCGACCCACCGGTTGGGCCCGTGGGAGATCGAGAGCGGCCTGACCGTCCTCATCGAACGCCGCGACGGCTCCATGGTCAACACCGAGCTGTGGGCCCAGGGCGTCGACTTCCACCGGCGCCCGCGCGTCTTCCGCGCGGTCTATCGCGAACTCCGCGCGCTGCATCTGGACGCAGTGACCGGATAAGGATGCGGTGACCGGATAAGACAGAGCCGGCGTCCCGCTAGGGGCGCCGGCTGTAGCCCGTCCGGATCGGGTTATCAAGCGTGCACCTGGGTCGTTGTCGACAGTCCTCAAGCCCTCGGATCGTGGGAGCCGAAACTCCCCAACCGTCGGAGCCGAGGTCCCGCCGCAACGTGCCTGCCGTGGCTGATCGCGCGTGGGTTCCCGATGGCGGCGCACGGAACCTGCCCCGACCACAAACCCCGAGTCGCCGGAACCGGTCTCCCGGAGCTTGCCTTCGCGGTGCTGACTCCGCCACCTCTTTCTACGCCCGACCAGGCATGATCGCCAGGTCTTCGGCCCAAAACCCGAGCTCAAAACCTTTTTCCGTACGGCGTGCCCAGGTCCCGTGGCACACGCCCGGCTGGTTGCAACCCACCCTCCGCCCGCAACTTCCGGGCGGGCCCGCCGCGAAAGCTTTGCGGTTAAGGCGTGTTTCAGGCACCTGTGGACAGCGGTCCGAAAACGTCAGACCCGGCTGGTTAACTCGACCCCTCCCAAACCGGGTGGGGTGTGCCGCGTGGGGTGTGCCGATCGCTTTCGTAGGGCCGGGTTTTCGTAGGGCCGGGTCTCGGGCGGGTGTCGCCGCGGACAGAGCTGCCGGAACGGCGGTCGACCGGCGCCAAACCGGCGTAGGCGCCGAGGTGGCTGTGGTGGCGTGGTGGCTCGTGGTGGCTGGTGGTGGCGTGGTGGCTGGTGGTGGCGTAGTGGCTGGTGGTGGCGAGGCGGCTGGCGGTGGCGAGGCGGCTGGCGGTGGCGAGGCGGCTGGCGGTGGCGAGGCGGCTGGCGGTGGCGAGGCGGCTGGCGGCGAGGCGGCTGGCGGCGAGGTGACTGGCGGCGAGGTGACTGGCGGCGAGGTGACTGGCGGCGAGGTGACCGGCTGCGAGGTGACTGGCGGTGGCGAGGCGTCGTCGGGCTCGAGCAGGGTCCGGCTCCGGTCTGCCCTTGATTCTTGGCATCGACGTCAGGACTCCGGCAAGTTTCTCTCTCGGCCTTGCCCGCAACCGGGACCGTGCTGCTGCGGAACCCGGTCCGCCGCGGCCGTGCCGGAAACGGTGACTGCTTGCTCGTTCAGCGCGGCGAAGTTTGCTTCGACGGGCCGAGTGCCCATCCCCGGGGCTGCCAGCGCGACCAACTTGCGGCATCCGGGTAGCCCGGCGGGTCCATCGCAACCCGACACCAGTCACAACACCGTCCGATGACTGATCTTCGGGCCGGGCACACGTTCCGGAGCGGGATGGACGTGGGTGAGCAGCCCCTGGATCCGGTGGGAGATGCGGGCAGCGTCGTCGTCCGGCGGCGGCTGCCCGTCGTATCCGACCTGGACTTCCGGCTCCGGCCAGGGCTGATCGCCGGAGTCGGCCCGGCGCAGCGTGTGCGGGAGCGTGCGAGCGGCGGGCGTTGCCGGGATGCGAGGCGGCGCATAGCCGGGCCGGGCAGGTAGGTGACCTGATGACGCCAGCCCGAGCGACCGCCACCGATCGAGGCCGGTTGGTCGACAACGACCGGGTTCGCTGAGCTTGTCGAACAACGCCCGCAGTCGTTTCTCGGGGGTGCGGCAGCACCGTGCGTCGCGCCCGCCCGGGCGGGCGCGAGGGGCTTGAGTTGCACTCAGCCGGGCCGTGGGCCACGGGACCAAGGCACGCCGTACCTCTGGTTTTCAGGCAGCCGGAGCTACGTGATCACCTGGAGTGACGCCGGGCCGGGCTGAAGTTTCGGAAACGTCAGGCGAGGGCCTTGGTGCGGCGGTGGCGGCCGTAGAGAGCGAGGCCGATGGCCACCCCGACGCCGACGCCCAACGCGGCCGCGACCGGGACCGCCGGGCGGTCGCGGAGGCGCTTGCCGAGGGGGATCGGGTGGCGGAAGTCGAGGATGGGCCACCCGTTTTCGACCGCGGTGCGGCGCAGGGCGCGGTCGGGATTGACCGCGCTCGGGTGGCCGACCACCTCGAGCAGGGGCAGGTCGCTGGTCGAGTCGGAATAGGCGTAGCAATCGGCCAGGTCATAGCCGCGTTCGGCAGCCAACGCACGCACGCCCGCCGCTTTGCTCGGGCCGGCGGCGTAGAAATCGACCTCGCCGCTGTATTTGCCGTCGACGATGCTCATGCGGGTGGCGATGATGTCGGTGATGCCGAGCAGGGCGCCGATCGGGCGCACCATTTCGTCGCCCGATGCCGAGACCAGCACGACGTCGCGGCCGGCCGCCTGGTGCTCGGCGATGAGGCTCGCCGCCTCGGCATAGACATAAGGGTTGATGAGCTCGTTGAGTGTTTCGGCGACGATCTGCTGGACCTGTTCGACCTTCCAGCCTTTGCAAAGCGCGGCCAAATAGTCGCGGGTGCGGGCCATCGCCTGTTCGTCGGAGCCGCCGCCCAGCCGGAACATCAGCTGTGCATAGGCGGATTTGACGACATCACGGCGACTGATGAGGCCGTCACGATAGAAGGGCCGTCCGAAGGCCAGCGCGCTGGACTTGGCGATGACGGTCTTGTCGAGGTCGAAAAACGCGGCGCTGACGCCCACGGGCCGAAAGTGTAGCGGTAAGTTGTCGGCCGCCGCCGTCCTCGGCGCGCCGTGGAATCGCTGAGGTAACGGACCGTGAATTCGGTCAGACGGGCAGCACTATCGCAGGCCGACCACAATCGGTACTCGACGTGCGCGGCCTCGGTGAGGCATGCTTGTCTCTGTTGCGACGGTGATTCATGTTGTAGTAGTCGCTGTTCGTTGCCCACAGGCCCTCGGTGGTTGCGCCCCCCGCGATCACCGAGTTGATTCGGCTCGACCCCCCCGGAGCCGAATCCAAGGACGACCCCCGTCTCCCCCGACGGGGGTCGTTCCCTATGCGCCGGTGGCTTGAGCAGGCATTTCTTCTGTTTCTGCGGCGGGGTCGCTCTCCGCGAGCCCGAAGAATTCCGCCAGCCCGGTCACGGTGAGCACGCGGCGGAAGACATCTGTCGGATTCACGACTATAAATCGAATGTCGGCCGCGCCGGCCGCCTGGTAGCCCTCGATGAGCGCGCCGAGCCCGGTCGAGTCGATAAAGGACGCCTGAGCAAGATCGACTCGGACCGTGGTCGGCGACCAGTCGGCGACGGCGGCGCGCAGGCGCTGCGCGAGCTCGTCGGCGTTGGAGAAGTCGATCTCGCCGTGCACGGTCACGGTGGCCGTGCGGTCGTCGGCGAGCGCGCTCAGGATCGAACTCTCCATGCCTTCTCCATCGGTCCGTGTCGGCTTCAACATACCCAACGCCGGCTGCCTCCACTCGCTCTATGCACGCAGGGCGGGATACCAGATCAGCCGCTGGAGTGGTCGTTATCCACAGCCTGGTGGGTTGTCCACAGGCGGCGGACTGGCGATGGCGACGGGGGTCCGGGCCAGGCGATGGTGGGCGCCCGATCCGCCGACCGCGTGGGAGATCCCCGATGCCCCAGCCCCGCCTGCCTCTCGTCGTGACCGCCGACACCGACCTGCTCGACGACCTCCTCCGCCTGGCCGCGGCCGGCGGATCCGAAGTGGAGGTCGCTCCCGACCCGGCCGGTGCCCGCCCGCGTTACGGCGCCGCCCCGCTGGTCGTGATCGGCGTCGACCAACTGGAACCGTGCCTGCGGGCCCGCCTGCCACGAAGATCTCAGCTGATCATCGTCGGCCGGGAGCCGATTTCCGACGAGACCTGGGCGCTGGCCCAGCTTCTCGGCACCGTCCACGTCCTCGGTCTGCTCGAGGGCGAGGCCTGGCTGGTCGACCGGTTCAGCGAGCCTCCCGACCAGGGCCCTCGGGGCCGGGTCCTGGCCGTGATCGGCGGTCGTGGGGGAGCCGGCGCGAGCATTCTGGCCGGCGGCCTCGCGATGACCGCGGCCAAGGCCGGCCACCGCACCCTGCTGGTCGACGGCGATCCGCTGGGCGGCGGGCTCGACCTGCTGTTCGGCTGGGAAAACGTCGACGGCGTGCGCTGGCCCGCGCTGGCCGACGCGGAGGGCCGGGTCGACCCGCCGGCGTTGCTGGAGGCGCTGCCGCATCGGGGTGATCTGGTGCTGCTCTCGTTCGACCGCGAGCAGCTGCCGGCCGTGCCCAGCGAGGCGATGGCCGCCACGCTCGACGCGGGCCGGCGCGGCCGTGACCTGATCGTCGCCGACCTGCCCCGGCACCTCGACGACGCGGCGGCGCTGGCCCTGCAGGCGGCCGACCGGACCGTGCTGATCGTGCCGGCCGAGCTGCGGGCGACCGCGGCGGCCGTCCGGGTGGCGCGGGCGGTGCGGCTGCACTGCGAGGACGTCGCGCTGGTCGTACGCGGCCCGGCGCCCGGGAAGCTGCGCCCACGTGACGTGGCCCAGGCGCTCGGGCTGCCCCTGGCCGGGTCGCTGCGACCCGAGCCGGGGATGTGCCAGGCGCTCGAGCGGGGCGAGCCGCCGGCCGCCGACGGCAAGGGCCCGCTCGCCGAGCTCTGCCGCAACCTGGTGAACGAGCTGGTGGCGGCATGAGGCACGCCGAGGTGACCGACCGGGTGCGCCGGCAGTTCGCGGTCGACGGGGTGGAGGCGACGCCGGCCGCGGTGGTGACCGCGGTGCGGCGCGAGACAGGGTCCGGGCTGCTCGGCGACACCGCGGTGCTGCGGCTCGCCGACCGGGTGCGTGACCAACTGGTCGGGGCGGGTCCGCTGGCGCCGCTGCTCGCCGATCCGTCGGTGACCGACGTGCTGGTCAACGGGGTGCAGGTGTGGGTCGACCGAGGGGCCGGGCTGCAGCGGACGGCGATCGTGTTCCACGGGCCGGACGAGGTGCGCCGGCTGGCCCAGCGCCTGGCCGCGGCGTGCGGGCGGCGGCTCGACGACGGGCAGCCCTACGCCGACGCCCGCCTCCCCGACGGCACCCGGCTGCACGCGGTGTTGCCGCCGGTGGCGACCGACGGGCCCTACCTGTCGTTGCGCACGTTCCGGCAGCGGCCGTTCGGCCTCGACGACCTGGTCGGGCTCGGCACGGTCGCGCCGACCGTGGCGCCGGTGCTGTCGGCGATCGTGGCCGCCCGGCTGGCCTACCTGGTGACCGGCGGCACCGGCAGCGGCAAGACGACGCTGTTGTCGACGCTGCTCGGCCTGGTGCCGCCGACCGAGCGCATCGTGCTGGTCGAGGACGCGTCCGAACTGCGGCCGGTGCACCCGCACGTCGTCGGCCTGCAGGCACGCACCTCCAATGTGGAGGGTGCGGGCGCGGTCGGCCTCGCCGATCTGGTGCGGCAGGCCCTGCGGATGCGGCCCGACCGGCTGGTGATCGGGGAGTGCCGTGGGGCCGAGATCGTCGACCTGCTGGGTGCCCTCAACACCGGGCACGACGGCGGCGCGGGCACGCTGCACGCCAACGCGCCGGCCGACGTGCCGGCCCGGCTGGAGGCGCTCGGGCTGCTCGGCGGGCTTCCGCGGGCGGCGTTGCACGCCCAGGTGGTGGCGGCGCTGCAGGTGGTTCTGCAGGTACGGCGTACGGATCAGGGCCGTGCCCTCGACTCGGTGAGTGTGCTGCTTCCGTCCGGCGAGCAGCGTCTGGCGACCGTGGTGCCGGCCTGGCGGCGCGGGCGTGGGGCCGGCCCGGGTGCGGGGGCGCTGGCCCAGTGGCTGGCCGAGCGGGGCGTGACCGTCCCCGCCGTTCTGCGGAGGCCGTCGTGACCGCGGCGCTTCTCGTGGCCGGTGCGGTGGTCGTTCTGTGGCCGACCCGGCTGACCGTCCTGACCGTTCGCCGGCCCCGCGATCGCGCCGCCCTGCTGCGCACGCTGGCCGCCCAGGACCCACGCCGGGCCGTCGCCGGGTCGATCGCCCTGGTCGCCGGCCTGGGGCTGCTGCTCGGCGGCCCGGTGGCGGCGGTCGTCGGTGCCGTCTACACCGCGCTCGGCGGCCGTGCCCTGCTCCGGCGTTCGGCCCGGCGCCGATCCGCTGCCGCACGGTCGGCCGCGCTCGACGACCTGGCCGCCCTCGCCGCCGATCTGCGCGCCGGCCTGGTGACCACGGCGCCGGGCGGCGGTCGCGTCACGGCGGTCTGGCGGCTCGCCGAGCGGACCGGCGCTCCCGCGGCCGACCTGGTCGAACGGGTCGAGGCGGACGCCCGCGCGACCGATCGGGCGGCCGCCTCGGCGGCTGCTCAGGCGGCCGGTGCGCAGGCCACGGCCATGCTCCTGGCCGCGCTTCCGATCGGCGGCATCGGCTTGGGCGTGGCGATCGGCGCCGACCCCGTGCGCGTGCTGCTCCACACTCCGATCGGCGCGGCCTGCGCGGTCGTCGCCGTGCTCCTGCAGGGCGCCGGCCTGCTGTGGGCGGAACGGCTGGCCCGATGAACGACCGCTGCCTTCTGATCAGGGCGCTGGCCACCAAAGGCCCGTCGCCCGTGCCGCTTGACCCGTGCTGCACCGCCGCGCTGGTCGCCCTGCACGACCGTGACCGCCCCGACGCGATCTGGCTCTGCCCGGTCGAGGAGGAGGAACTGCGGTTCGACCCGGACGGTGCGCCGTGATCGCCCTGGTGATCGTGGCCGTCGTCGCGGTCGTTCCCTTCGTTGTCCGAGGCCGGGTCCGCAAACGTCTCGTCGCGGTGTTCCGACGACCCTCGCCGAACTCGGACGGCCGCCGGACCCGGATTCTCATCTCCGCGGTCGTCGGGCTGGGCGTGGCCGGGCTGGTCGGCACCGGGTGGAGGCTGCTGTTCGGAGTGGTCGCGGGCGTCGCGGCCGAACGCTTCCTGCGCCGTCGGCAACCGGCCCGGGTCAAGGCGGAGCGCCGCGCCGCGGCGGCCGACCTGCCGCTCGGCTGCGACCTGCTCGCGGCCGCTCTCCGGGCCGGCGCCCCGGTCGAACGGGCGGCCGAGGCGGTCGCCGACGCGCTGGGCGGCCCACTCGGCGAGCGGATGCGGCGCACCGCCCGGTCGCTGCGACTGGGCGCCGGCCCGGCCGAGGGGTGGGCGCATCTCGCGGAGGTGCGCGGCGCCGACCGCCTGATCGCGGCCGCCGTCCGCTCCAGCACGAGCGGCGGTGCGCTGGCCGGTGCGCTCGGCCGCCTGGCCGACGACCTGCGCGCCGACCGGGCGGTGGCCGTCGAGGCGGCCGCCCAGCGCGCGGGTGTCCTGATCGTCCTCCCGCTCGGGCTGTGCTTCCTGCCCGCGTTCCTGCTCGCCGGCCTCGTGCCGGTGCTCGTCGCCGTCCTCGGCGACGTCCTCTGACCCCGGCGATCCGACCCGCCGCAAGACTCCCGCCCGATGCGGGAGCCGGATTCCCCCACCAGCCGAAGGAGAACCACGTGCACAACCTCATCGCGAACTTCGCGCGTCTGCGGACCGAGGCCGCCGACGCCGGAATGAGCACCGCCGAGTACGCCGTCGGGACCCTGGCCGCCGTCGCGTTCGCCGGCGTCCTGCTCAAGGTCGTCACCGGCACCAACGTGCTCTCGGCGCTCACCGCGGTGATCGACCGGGCCCTGAAGTGACCCGGCGCCGGCTGCCCGGCCGCGACCGGGGCTCCTTCACCGCCGAGCTCGCGGCCGGGCTGCCGGCGCTCATGCTCCTGCTGTTCGCGGGCCTGACCGCCGTCTCCGCGGCCACTGTGAAGGGCCAGTGCGCCGACGCGGCCCGCGAGGCGGCGCTGGCCACCGCCCGGGGCGCCCCGGCTCCCGCCCGGTTCGTTCCGCCCGGCGCCTCGGTCCGGATCGAGGTCGAGGGTGACGCGGTCACAGCCCGGGTGCGGGCCCCGGTCCGTCTGCTCGGCGCCCACCTCCCGGCGATCACGGTCGAGGGCACGGCCGTGGCCGCCCGCGAGCCGGCCGAGGTCGTCCCGTGAGGTGGATGCGCGCGGCGGCCGACGACCGCGGGGCAGCGTCGATCCTGCTCCTGGCGATCGGCCTGCTGATGGTGGCGGCGGGTTCGGCCGGCGCGGCGATCGGCAACACCCGGGTCGCCCGTCACCGGGCCCAGAACGCGGCCGATCTGGGCGCCCTGGCCGGCGCGGCGCGGGCCGTCTACGGCGAACCGGACGCGTGCGCCCGGGCCGCCCGCTTCGTCGTCGCCAACCAGGGCCGCATGACCGCATGCCGGGTCACCGACTTGGAGATCGTGGTGCGCGCCGAGGTCGAGGTGCGCCCACTGCCCGGCCTGGTTCGGCGGGCCGAAGGGGTGGCGCGCGCCGGGCCGGTCCAGGTGAGCCCGGAAAAGAATTGAAGCTCGTTGACAACGTCCGGGGCCCGGCGGAGGTCTTCCTGGGTGTGACGACCGTAATGAGGCACCGACCGAGCGGGACGGCGAGCGGCGCGGAGCAGGAATTCCGGGCTTTCGTCCACGGGATGGCCACGCCGCTGCACCGGACGGCCTTCCTGCTGTGCGGGGACTGGCACCTGGCCGACGACCTCGTCCAGGAGACCCTGGCCAAGGCCTACAGCCACTGGCGCAAGGTGCGGCGGGCCGACAACCCGTCCGCCTACGTTCGCCGCATTCTGATCAACGAGTCGCGCCGTCATTGGCGGCGACAGCGGCATGCGACCCCGGAGGCCGCCGCCGATGTGGCCGACATCGCCGCTCCGGACCTGTCCGACGGCGTGGTCAACCGCGCCGACCTGGTCCGGGCGCTTCAGTCGCTGCCGCTGCGGCACCGCCGGACGGCGTGGCGCGCGACCGCGGGCGGCGGATTCGCCGTAGCCGCCGTCGTCGCGGTCGCGGTGGCCGTCAGCGGCAGCGGGGTTCCGGCACCGGCCGGCACCGTGGCCGGGCCGGCGCCGACGACTCCGGCGTCGTCGGCCCCGCCCGTGAAGTCCGACCCGGCCCGCTTCTGCGCCTGGTCAGCTACCTGAGGACCGCCAAGGGGGCACACGGCGACGCGACGCTCGTCCGGCGTCACCAGACCTACACGGACGCCCCGACCGTCGACGACCACGACCTGTACGCCGACAACGGCGACTACTTCTACGGCAGCACCCTGGGCGCGCTCCCGGCGAAGGTCAAGGGCCACCACACCGAGGGCGGCGACCTGTGGCGCCGGGAGATCGCGGCGGCGAAGTACGCGGTGACCGGCGATCTGAAGGAGGCGCGCCGGCGGATGGCCTCCGCGCCGAACCCGTCGGTCAAGGTGAAGGACGTCGGTGCCGGCAAGGTTCCCGACGCGAGCGCCTACCAGAATCTCTCGCCCGAGGTGGTGCAGGGCGCCGAGGTCAACCTGACCGACAACTGGATCTGGGGCAACTCGCTGGACGCTCTGATGGCCGGCGGGGGCAACCCGAAGGTCCGGGCCGGCGTGCTGCGGATCCTGGCGAACATGCCCGAGGTCACGATCGCGAGCGGGACGACCGGCGGCCGGTCGACGATCAGCCTGACCGCCGGCCGCCCGGCCCTCACCGGTGACGAGGTCGAGACCTTGGTCATCGACGCCAGGACCGGGCTCCCGATCCAGTTCACCAACAACACCGGCGCCAAGATCACCTACACGGCGACCCGGGTGAGCCTCACGGACATTGCCAAGGGCAAGTTCTGACCAAGACGCCAGGGGGCCGGCCCGTCCGCCGGCCCCCTGGGCCAAAGACCTATGCGAGTGCCTGGAGGACGACGTCGAGGACCTGGACGGCGCCCGGCTTGTGCAGCGGGTTGTTGCCGTTTCCGCACTTCGGGGACTGGACGCAGGACGGGCAGCCGCTCTCGCACACGCACGACACGATCGCCGAACGAGTCGCCCGGAGCCACTCCGACGCCGACTCGTACGCCCGCTCCGCGAATCCCGCCCCGCCGGGGTGACCGTCGTAGACGAAGACCGTCGGGGCCTCGGTGTCGATGTGGTTGGCCGTCGACAGGCCGCCGATGTCCCAGCGGTCGCACGTCGCGATCAGCGGCAGCAGCCCGATGCCCGCGTGTTCGGCCGCGTGCAGCGCCCCCGGGAAGTCGGCCGGCGAGATCCCGGCCGCCTCCAGGGCCCGCGGCGACACCGTGAACCAGACCGCGACCGTCCGCAGCTCACGGATCGGCAGGTCGAGCGGCCGGGTGTCGATCACCTCGCCGGTCGCGATGCGGCGTCGCTGGTAGGACACGACCTGGCTGGTCACGTCGACCTCGCCGAGGAACAGGCCGACCGGTCCGGCATCGACATAGGACCGCACCGACACCACCGACAGGTCGATCACGTCGCGGGCCTGGGTCGTCCACTCCGGCTCCTCCGGGTGCACGAGCGCGATCGCGTCCTCGAGGTCGAGGTCGTCCACCACGTATGTCACGCCCTGGTGCAGGTAGACCGCGCCGGTGTGCAGCATCGAGTGGGACGATTCCGGGTCGACGGTGCCGAGCAGGCGCCCGGTCGGCGCCTCGACGACCTGGACCGGGCCGCCGCCGGTGCCGCGCAGGTCGACCTCGGGGCGCCCGCGATGGGTCCAGTACCAGCCGGAGGGGCGTTTCCGCAGCGCACCCGAGGCGGTCAGCCCGTCGAGCGCGGCCTGCGCCGCGTCGCCGCCGAACAGCGGCAGGTCGGCGAGAGTGATCGGCGCTTCCGACGCCGCGCAACAGAGTTGCGGTCCGAGGACGTACGGGTTGGACGGGTCGAGCACCGTCGCCTCGACCGGCCGGCCGAACAGCGCCGACGGGTGATGTACGAGGTAGGTGTCGAGCGGATCGTCCCGGGCGATCAGCACCGCCAGCGCCTCCCCGCCCGCGCGCCCGGCCCGGCCCGCCTGCTGCCACAGCGACGCCCGGGTGCCCGGGTAGCCGCAGATCAGCACCGCGTCGAGCCCGACCAGATCGACGCCGAGTTCGAGCGCGTTGGTCGAGGCGAGCGCGAGCAGTTCGCCCGAGAGAAGGGAGCGTTCGATGGCGCGGCGGTCGTCGCGCAGGTAGCCCGCTCGGTAGGCGGCGACCCGCGAGCCGAGCCCGGGCACCGCGTCGTTGAGCGAGCGCCGGGCGATCGACGCGACCACCTCGGCGCCGCGGCGGGAGCGGATGAACGCCAGGGTCCGCGTGCCGGCGAGGACCGAGTCGGTGAGCAGGTCGGCGGTCTCGCTGAGGGCCGACCGGCGGACCTGGATCATGTCGGACCCGTCGTCCGAAATGTCCGGAAGGAGTGGTGGCTCCCACAGCGCGAAGGTCACGGCCCCGCGCGGCGAGCCGTCCTCGGTCACCGGCGAGACCGGCAGCCCGACCAGCCGCGACGCGGTCAGGCCGGGATCGCCCGAGGTCGCCGAGGCCAGCACGAAGGTGGGGGAGCCGCCGTAACGGGCGGCGGCGCGGCGCAGCCGCCGCACGACGTGGGCCACGTGCGACCCGAACACACCGCGGTAGGCATGGCACTCGTCGATCACCACGTACGAAAGCCGGCGCAGGAATTGCGCCCAGCGCTGGTGTCCCGGGAGCAGTGAATGGTGGAGCATGTCGGGGTTGGTGAGGATCAGTCGGGAGTTCTGGCGGACCCAGTCGCGCTCCTCGCGGGCGGTGTCACCGTCGTATGTGGCCGGGCGGATGCCGTCGAGCCCGAGCCGCGTGACGGCGCGCAGCTGGTCGGCGGCCAGCGCCTTGGCCGGTGAGATGTAGAGGGCGGTGGCCCGCTCGTCGGTCAGGAGGCGGGTGAGCACCGGCAGCTGGTAGCCGAGCGACTTGCCCGAGGCCGTGCCGGTGGCCAGCACCGCATGGGTGCCCGAGTTCGCGAGCGTTGCCGCCGCGGCCTGATGCGACCACGGCCGTTCGACGCCGTGCGCGGCCAGCGTGTCGATCAATGCCGGGGAGACCCACGACGGCCAGTCGACCGGGCGGCCTTCGCGGGCCGGAACCTGCTCGATGTGGGTGATCGGTGACTCGCCGCTCTGCGCCGTGCGGGCCCGGAGCCGGTGAAGCAGTTCGGCCGGGTCCAGCGCGGTGGAAGTCACGGCTTGCACTCTGACATCGGAGTGGGCCGAACCCCAAACGGGTACGACGGTGGGTGCCACGCGTCGCCGATTGTCCGGCGGTGGTTAGATTCGCTGGGGAGATCGGCGGCCGGCACAGTGCGCGCATGACCGGGCGCGCGCGGTAGGACCGCCTCGCCACCCCTCGCAGGGAGGAGGACCGATGGAGCTGTCGCTGGCGACCCGGACCGTCGCCGAGCACACGGTGCTCGAGGTGGGCGGCGAGGTCGACGTCTACACCGCTCCCAGGTTGCGGGAGAGACTGGTCGAGCTGGTCGACGCCGGTGCCCGTAACGTCGTCGTCGATCTGGGCGGCGTTGATTTCCTCGATTCGACCGGGCTCGGCGTGCTGGTCGGCGCGATGAAGCGGCTGCGCGTGGCGAACGGCACGTTCGGTCTGGTCTGCTCCAAGGAACCGCTGCTCAAGATCTTCCGCATCACCGCGCTGGATCAGGTGTTCCCGATCTATCCGACGATCGAGGCGGCGACCGCAGACGGCGACGGCCCGACTTCGTGATGGCGACGGTCCGGCTGTCCTTCTCACCCGCGCCCGTGCATGTCCGCACGGCCCGGCTCGTCGGCGTCGCGGTGGCTCGGCGGGCGGGGGTCGCCGAGGAACTGCTCGACGAGGTCCGGCTGGCGATCGGCGAGGCGTGCACGCGCGCGGTCGCGCTGCACAACCAATACAACATTCCCGATCTGGTAACAGTCGAAATGTCTGATTCGGACGCGTATGCGGTTCGGGTCATCGACCACGCCCCAATCGAGGCGAGTGTCGGGCTGGCCAAGTTGCCCCCCGACGAGTTGGCCGACGAGTCGCTGACCGACGAGGCCCTCACCACCGGCGTCGGCTTCGCGCTGCTCGCCGGATTTGTCGATGACCTGCAGGTTCGCCCGGTCGAGGACGGCCCCGGCACCGAGGTCCGGATGGTGTGGCCGGTCCAGCGCCGGTAGGACGATCACGGGCCCGAGAAAGATCAAAAAAGATCGTTACCCCTCTGGCGCGTCGCTAACACAGCGGCGAACATCACCACGACACGGCCCGAACCGGATGTGACCACCACCACGACCGGCCGATACAGTACGCGAGTTATTCGCTACTGCTCCTGGTCCCGCGGCCGCGGGACCCAGTTGTCGTCTCCCCGGTGACGGGGATGCGCCGGGGACGGTCACGTCCGCCGCCCGGGCGCGGTCGGTGTACAGGAGGACATTGATGTCCGGGACTACGAGAACTCTTGCCGCGGGCGGAGTGTCCCTGAGTGGTTCGAACGTCACATTCGTCATCGTCGCTATCGTCTTCGCGCTGATCGCGCTCGGCTTCGCGGCGATGTTCGTCCAGTCGGTGATCAAAACCGGCCGGGGCACCAAGAACATGCAGGAGATCGCCGGCGCCGTCCAGGAAGGCGCGTCGGCCTATCTGTTCCGCCAGTTCAAGACCCTCGCCATCTTCGTGGTGATCGCGGTCGTTCTGCTCTTCCTCCTGCCGGTGCATGACACCGACAACGAGGTCTGGGTCAAGATCGGACGGTCGCTGTTCTTCATCGTCGGCGCGGTCTTCAGCTCGTTCATCGGCGGCGCGGGCATGGCGCTCGCGACCCGGGCCAACCTTCGGGTGGCCGCGGCGGCCGGTGAGGAGGGCGGCCGTGAGACCGCGATGGGCATCGCCTTCCGCACCGGCGGTGTGGTCGGCTTCCTCACCGTCGGCCTGGGCCTCTTCGGCGGCGCGCTGGTCGTGCTGATCTTCCGCAGCGACGCCCCGACCGTGCTCGAGGGCTTCGGCTTCGGCGCCGCGCTGCTCGCGATGTTCATGCGGGTCGGCGGCGGCATCTTCACCAAGGCCGCGGACGTCGGCGCCGACCTGGTCGGCAAGGTGGAGCAGGGCATCCCGGAGGACGACCCGCGCAACGCCGCGACCATCGCCGACAACGTGGGCGACAACGTCGGTGACTGCGCCGGCATGGCGGCCGACCTCTTCGAGTCGTACGCCGTGACCCTGGTCGCCGCGCTGATCCTCGGCCAGGCCGCGTTCGGCCAGGACGGCCTGATCTTCCCGCTGATCATCTCGACGATCGGCGTGGTCATCGCGATCCTCGGCGTGTTCATCACCCGGCTGCGCCCGTCCGACCGCAACGGCCTGACCGCGATCAACCGGGCGTTCTACATCTCCGCGGTGGTCTCGGCGATCCTGGTCGCCGTCGTCAGCTTCATCTACCTGCCGTCGTCCTTCGCCGGCTTCAAGGACACCGGGATCTCGAAGGAGATCATCGCCAGCGGCCGCGACCCGCGGTGGGTGGCGATCGGCGCGGTCGTGATCGGCATCGTGCTGGCCGCGGCCATCCAGGCCCTGACCGGCTACTTCACCGAGACCAACCGGCGCCCGGTGCAGGACATCGGCAAGTCGTCGCAGACCGGCGCCGCGACCGTGGTGCTGGCCGGCATCAGCGTCGGCCTCGAGTCGGCGGTCTACTCGGCTCTCCTGATCGGCGCCGGCGTCTACGGCGCGTTCCTGCTCGGCGGTTCCTCGCTGACCCTGTCGCTGTTCGCGGTGGCGCTCGCCGGCACCGGCCTGCTGACCACGGTCGGCGTCATCGTCGCGATGGACACCTTCGGCCCGATCTCCGACAACGCGCAGGGCATCGCCGAGATGTCCGGCGACGTCGACGAGAAGGGCGCGCAGATCCTGACCGAGCTCGACGCGGTCGGCAACACCACCAAGGCCATCACCAAGGGCATCGCGATCGCGACCGCCGTGCTGGCCGCCACCGCGCTGTTCGGGTCGTACACCAACAGCCTGGCCAGCTCGCTGGCCGACGCCGGCGTGGCCAACGTGGGCAACGAGATCCTCGGCCTGCTCAACATCGCCAACCCGCGCAGCCTGGTCGGCCTGCTGGTCGGCGCGGCGGTCGTGTTCCTGTTCTCCGGCCTCGCGATCAACGCCGTGTCCCGCTCGGCGGGCGCGGTCGTGATGGAGGTCCGCCGCCAGTTCCGCGAGTTCCCGGGCATCATGGACCGCACCCAGCGGCCCGAGTACGGCCGGGTCGTCGACATCTGCACCCGCGACGCGCAGCGCGAGCTGCTCACCCCGGGTCTGCTGGCGATCCTCGCCCCGATCGCGGTCGGCTTCGGCCTCGGCGCCGGCGCGCTCGCGGCCTACCTGGCCGGTGCGATCGGCACCGGCACGCTGATGGCGGTCTTCCTGGCCAACTCCGGCGGCGCGTGGGACAACGCCAAGAAGCTCGTCGAGGACGGCTCCTACGGCGGCAAGGGCTCCGACGCGCACGAGGCCACGATCATCGGTGACACGGTCGGTGACCCGTTCAAGGACACCGCCGGCCCGGCGATCAACCCGCTGCTCAAGGTGATGAACCTGGTCTCGCTGCTGATCGCCCCGGCGGTCGTGACCTGGAGCATCGGCAAGGACCAGAACACCCCGCTCCGCGTCATCATCGCCGTCGTGGCGGCGGCCATCATCGCGGCCGCGGTCGTGTGGAGCAAGCGCAAGCCGATCTCGATGGGTGACGACGCGCCGGCCGCTCCGACCGGCGACAACACGCCCAGCGAGCGCATCAGCGCCTGATCGATTCGGGCGGAGGGCACCCGGTCCTGGCCGGGTGCCCTCCGCCGTCAACCAACTTGTCGGTGGGCACCCGTACCCTGCTTCCATGCGCCCGGCACGCCCCCTCGCCCTGCTGATGCTTCTCGCGCTCGCCGCGCCGCTCGGCGCCTGCGCCGGCTCGCACGACGCGCGCGCCTGGGCCTCACAGGTCTGCCGGACCCTGGCGCCCTGGCGCACCGAGATCAGCTCGCTGACCACCCGCACCCAGCAGCAGATGACCACCCGCACCACCCCCGGCCAGGCGAAAGAAAACCTGATGACGCTCTTCGGCGGCGCCCGCGACGCGAGCGAGAAGGCGCGTGCCGGCGTGGCCGAGGCGGGCGATCCCGACGTCACCGACGGCAAGCAGATCGCCGACGGGTTCGTCGCCTCGCTGGCCACCATGCGCGACGCCTACGGCCGCGCCCGCACGGGCATCGGCGCGCTCGCGATCACCCCGGCCGAGAGTTTCTACGACCAGGTCGCCAAGGTCGTCGCCCAGCTCAACCAGGACTATCAGGCCGGCAGTCTCGACACCAGCGACCTGAAGTCGACCGAGTTGCAGCAGGCCTTCGACGAAGTGCCGGAATGTCGATGAATCGGCGCCGATGAGATGAGTGAGCCCGGCCCTCCGCTGATCCCGCGGGAGGTGCTTCCCGCGCCGGTCAAGCCGGTCAAGACCCGGATCGGCCCGCGCCTGCCCGCCGCTCCCGGCGATCCTCTGCGCCAGCTCTCGATCTTCGGCGCGGAGACCACGGAACCCTCGCCGGCCGATCTCGCCGGCCTTCTCGCCGGCCCCGGCCGGCTCGGCCGGATGGGGGGCACGGCCCGGGTCTCGGTCACGGTGGATGCCGCCTGGCGGGTGCATGCGTTGGTCACCGAACTGGTCCGGCGCGGCTTGGTGGTCAATTGGCACGAAGAAGACGTACGCGACGACGGGTCCCCAATCGTCTCAGAGCGATCCGGCCCGTCGGAACCGCAGGTAAAGAAAGAAACCTCCGTCCGCACGCCGCCGGTGGCCGCGACCTTCGACCCCGACGCCGACCCGCCTCCCGACCTCCCCTCGGACGTCGACAGTCTGCCCGAGCCGGTCGACACCCCCGAGCCCGTCGACACCCCCGAGCCGGTCGACCCTCCCGAGCCCGTCGACACTCCCGCCGAGCCGGTCGACACTCCGGCCGAGGTGGTCGAGAGTGCGGACGCCGCCCCGGCCGAAGAAGTGGCGGAAGACCCCGAACTACCCGAACCACCCCCGAAGCCCCGTTTCGAGGTCGTCACGGCCTACTCCAGTCGGCTGAACCCTCTCGCCCGGGCCTGGCCCGCCGCGGCCGCCCAGCTCTTTCTCAGCGGCCCCCGCCTGCGTCTCTGGGTCGCCGCGGCCGGTGTTCCGGTCCCCGGCGGCTACGCCCTGGGCCTCGGTGCGGCGAAACACACTCCGGAGGAACTTCGGGCAATCGATGCCGCGTTGGTCCGCGCCGGTCTGGCCGGCCGCCTCTCGGAGGACGGCCGACACTATGTCATCGCAGGTCGGCGGCGCTTGCAACGACTCGCCGAGCTGGTCGGTGATCGCCCCGCCGCGGCCCCGCCGGAGTTGTGGCCGGGCGGCGCCGGTGCGTGATCTTCCTGGATTGTGTGCGACACAACGGCATGTTCCCGGTGTACGGTGTCGCCGTCGGACGCGTGCGGTGGCCGGACCGTTACCATCCGGCTTGCGGCTGCTGCGGGAATGTGGGCTCGTCCGGCGCGTTACGTTGAAAGTCTGTGCTCCGCCGGTGCTGTGCCAGCCCGCGGCGGAAATCGGAAGGTAAGACCGTCGATAAAGACGGAACGCGAGTGCGAAGTGTGGGAGTGCCGTGCCGAGTGACGCCAGGACGACCCGTCTGGTCATCGTCGAGTCTCCGTCGAAGGCCAAGACGATCGCCGGTTATCTGGGGCCCGACTATTTTGTCGAGGCCTCCTTCGGCCATGTCCGTGACCTGCCGAAGAATGCCGACGAGGTGCCCGCCAAGTACGCCGGCGAGTCGTGGGCGCGCCTCGGGGTCGACGTCGACAACGGCTTCCAGCCGCTCTACGTGGTCTCGTCCAATCGCAAGGGCCAGATCGACAAGCTGAAGAGCCTGGCCAAAGAGGTCGACGAGATCTTCCTCGCGACGGATGAGGACCGCGAGGGCGAGGCCATCGCCTGGCACCTGGTCGAGACGATCAAGCCCAAGGTCCCGGTCCACCGGATGGTCTTCCACGAGATCACCAAGCCGGCGATCCAGGCCGCGGTGGCCAACCCGCGCGAGATCGACCGCGACCTGGTCGACGCCCAGGAGGCCCGCCGCATCCTCGACCGGCTGTACGGGTACGAGGTCAGCCCGGTCCTCTGGAAGAAGGTGGGCCCGAAGCTGTCGGCCGGCCGCGTGCAGTCGGTCGCGACGCGCATCGTGGTCGAGCGGGAGCGCCAGCGCATGGCGTTCCGCACCGCCGAATACTGGGACATCCTCGCCACCCTGGCCGTGCAGGGAAAGATCGAGGGCCCGCGCAACTTCCAGGCCACGCTGATCGCGCTCGACGGCGACCGCGTCGCCACCGGTAAGGACTTCGAGCCGACCACCGGCCAGGTCCGCCCGGGCTCCGGGGTCGTCCACCTCGACGGCGACGGTGCCCGTGGCCTCGCCGCCCGCCTCGAAGACCGCCCGTTCACCGTCACCCGGGTCGAGGAGAAGCCGTACCGCCGCCGGCCGTACGCGCCGTTCATCACCTCGACGCTGCAGCAGGAGGCGGCCCGCAAGCTGCGCTTCTCGGCGTCGCAGACGATGCGCACCGCCCAGACGCTGTACGAGAGCGGCTACATCACGTACATGCGTACCGACTCGGTCAACCTGTCCGAGACGGCGCTGACCGCCGCCCGCCGGCAGATCGCCGAGCTGTACGGCCAGGCCAACGTGCCGCCGCAGCCGCGCCGCTACACCGGCAAGGTCAAGAACGCGCAGGAGGCGCACGAGGCGATCCGCCCGGCCGGCGACAACTTCCGCACCCCGGGTGAGGTCGCCAAGGAGCTCAAGCCCGACGAGTTCCGCCTCTACGAGCTGATCTGGCGGCGCACGATCGCCTCCCAGATGACCGACGCGGTCGGTAACTCGGTGAGCGTCCGGATCCGGGCGATCTCCACCGCCAACGAAGAGGTCGACTTCGCCGCGACCGGTAAGACGATCACCGACCCGGGCTTCCTCCGGGCCTACGTCGAGTCGAGCGACGACGAGAACGCCGAGGCGGAGGACGCCGAGCGCCGCCTGCCGACCCTGGTCAAGGACCAGCCGCTGACCGCCGAGGAGCTGGCCGCGGTCGGTCACCACACCTCGCCGCCCGCCCGCTACACCGAGGCGTCGCTGGTCAAGGCGCTGGAGGAGCTGGGCATCGGCCGCCCGTCGACCTACGAGTCGATCATGCGGACGATCCAGGACCGGGGTTACGTCGAGAAGCGCGGACAGGCCCTGATCCCGTCGTTCCTGGCGTTCGCCGTGGTCGGCCTGCTCGAGGGCCACTACCCACGCCTGGTCGACTACAACTTCACGGCCTCGATGGAGAGCCAGCTCGACGACATCGCGGGCGGCGACCACGCGGCCCTCGACTTCCTCACCTCGTTCTACTTCGGCAGCCAGACGGCGGGCGCCGAGGATTCGGTCGCCCAGGCCGGCGGCCTGAAGAAGATGGTGACGGAAAACTTGAGCGCGATCGACGCGCGCCTGGTCAACTCGATCTTCCTGTTCGAGGACGAGAAGAACGGGCCGGTCGTGGTCCGGGTCGGCCGCTTCGGACCGTACCTTCAGCGCAAGCTCAAGGACGCGCCCGAGGACGACCCGGGCAACCGGGTGTCGATTCCCGAGGGCATCGCGCCCGACGAGCTCACCAACGAGAAGGTTGAGGAGCTCTTCGCGTCCGGCGGCGGCGACAAGTCGGTCGGCGACGACCCGGTCAGCGGCGAGCCGGTGCTGGTCAAGTCCGGCCGCTACGGGCCGTACGTGCAGAGTGGCGAGCGCACGGCGTCGCTGTTCAAGAGCCAGACGCCGCAGACCCTCACGCTCGAGCAGGCGCTCCAGCTGCTGACTCTGCCCCGGCTGGTGGGCAAGGACCAGGAGGGAGTGGAGATCACCGCGCAGAACGGCCGGTACGGGCCGTACGTCAAGCGCGGCACTGATTCCCGCTCGCTGACCAGCGAGGACGAGCTGTTCACGGTCACGCTGGAGAAGGCGCTCGAGCTGCTGGCCCAGCCGAAGACGCGGCAGTCCCGCACGGCCAAGCCGCCGCTGAAGGAGCTGGGTCCCGACCCGGTCAGCCAGAAGCCGATGGTGATCAAGGACGGCCGGTTCGGCGCCTACGTGACCGACGGCGAGACCAACGCGACCCTGCGTCGCGGTCAGACGCCGGAAGAGATCACGCCCGAGATCGCCTCGGAGATGCTGGCCAACAAGCGGGCCAACCCGAGCACGAAGAAGGCGGCCCCGGCCAAGAAGGCGACCAAGGCGGCGGGCGACCCGGCCAAGAAGGCCACCGCCAAGAAGGCACCGGCCAAGAAGACGGCCGCGAAGAAGGCCACTCCGGCCAAGAAGGCGACGCCGGCGAAGAAGGCGGCCGCCAAGAAGGCCGCCCCCGCGAAGGCGACGGCCACTGCCGAGTAGCCAGGACAGACCCTAGGCGCCGAGCACCCGGTCCAGGTAGGCGTTCGCGAAGACCCGGGCCGGGTCGAGGCGGTCGCGCACGGCCAGGAAGTCGTCGAACTTCTCGTACGCCGGGCGCAGGTCCCCGGCCGTACGGTAGTGGAGCTTGCCCCAGTGGGGGCGTCCGCCGAGGGGCCGGCAGACCGCTTCGACCGCCCGGAAATAGGGTTCGTACTGGTTGCCGGCGAACTGGTGGACGGCGACGTAGGCCGAGTCGCGGCCGTAGCCGTGCGACATCCAGACGTCGTCGGGGCCGGTGAAGCGGACTTCGACCGGGAACTGCACCCGGAACGGCAGGCCGTCGATGATCCGGGGGAGAGCGGTGAGGACTTCCGGGAGGGCGGCGCGCGGAATCTCGTACTCCATCTCGGTGAAATGCACCCGCCGCGGCGTACAGAAAACCCTGTCCGACCGCTCGGTGTAGGTCCGTGCGGTGAGTGCTCGCGCAGCGAGCGCGCTGATCGGCGGGACCGTGGCGGGCACCGCCCGGCCGAGCCGGCAGACGGTGCCGAACACCGAGTTGGAGAGGAAGTCGTCGTCGAGCCAGCCGCGGAAGCGGGAGAGCGGCCGGTCGTTGTCCGAGACCTTGTTGTTGATCTTGAGCTGGGCCCGGTCGGTGTAGGGGTACCAGTAGAACTCGGCGTGATCGTTGCCGCCGATCCACTCGTCGATGCCCGCCATCACGTCGGCCAGTGCCATCGGCCGCTCGTCGGCGAGCAGCGTGAACGCCTCCGAGCAGCGCAGCGTGACCTCGACCAGGATGCCGAGCGCGCCCAGCCCGACCCGGGCGGCCGGCAGCAGCGGATCGCCGGCGCCGATCGTGACGACCTCACCCGTCCCGTCCACCAAGGTGACCGCCTCCACGCCGGAGGCGATCGTCGAGTGCTTGGCCCCGGTCCCGTGCGTGCCGGTCGAGATCGCGCCCGCGACCGTCTGCTCGTCGATGTCGCCCAGGTTGGGCATCGCCAGCCCGTGCTCCGCCAGCAGAGCGTTCAGCCTGCTCAGGGGCATGCCGGCCGGCACGGTGACGAGCGGCCCCTCGATCGAGACCAGGCCGCCGAGCCGGTGCAGCAGCATCCGCTGGTCGTCGGCCAGCGCGATGTCGGTGAAGGAGTGGCCGCTGCCGACGACCTTGATTTTGCGTCCGGCATCCGACGCCGTCTTGACCTGGGCCGCGACTTCGTCAACAGTGCCCGGGGTCAGCACGTCGACGGCGACCGCCTGCTGGTTGCCGCCCCAGTTGATCCAGCGGCGGGCGTTCACGGGGGTAGTCATTCTGGCTTTGTCCTCCGTACGAGCGGTTTTACTGGCGTCCCCGTCGATGCGGCTCGCTCGTTGATCCGAGTAACGTTCCGATTATCACTGCTGAGAGGGAGTGGCGACGCGTGTCGACACCAACCGTCACCACCGGGCCGCTGCGGCGGGTCCCGGTGCAGGGCAGAAGCGTTGCCCGGGTCCAGCGCATGCTCGACGCCTGCGCCGAGCTCGTCGATGAAGTTGGCTATGAGGGCCTGACCACCACGCTGCTCGCCGAGCGGGCCGAGGTCGCGATCGGCTCGGTTTACCAGTTCTTCCCCGACAAGCGCGCGATCGTCCAGGCACTGGCCATGCGCAACATGGATGCGTACCTGCAGGGCCTGTCCGCCCGCTTCGAGAGTGAGATCTTCACCCACTGGTGGGACGGGGTCGACGCGGCCATCGACGTCTACATCCAGATGCACCGTCAGGTGGCCGGTTTCCGCACCCTGCACTTCGGCGACGTCGTCGACGTGCATCTGCTCGACGTCGAGCGCGACAACAACACGGTGATCGCCGACCGGCTGGCCGAACTGCTGGTCGAGCAGTTCCAGCTGATCGACCGGGTCCGCCTGCGATTCGCGCTGGAGATCTCGGTCGAGGCGGCGGACGCGCTGATCAAGCTGGCGTTCCGGCGCATCACGACCGGTGACGAGGCGGTGATCTCGGAGGCGAAGGCGCTGATCCGCGAATACCTGCATCGCCACGTCGACGCCTGAGGGCCGGCCCGCTCGGCTAGCCGAGAAAGGCATGGCCTTCGCCTCGATAAGTCGGAGCCGGCGTCGCTGACTCGCCGTCGACCAGCTGCAACTCGTTGACGTGCTCGCACAGCTCGCCGGCCTTCGCATGCCGGAACCAGACCCGGTCGCCAGGACGCAGCGTGTCGGCGACCGCACCGAGCAGGGGCGTCTGCACCTCGCCGGCGCCCTCGTCGGGCTTGAACCGCAGCCCGGCCGGCAGATAGGGGCTGGGCTGCCGGGACTTCTCGGCCGGCCCGGAGGCGATCCAGCCGCCACCGAGCACGGTGGCGATCCGCGGCGCGGGGCGCCGCACCACGGAGAGGGCGAAGAACGCCGACGGCGTCGGCTTCCAGGCCCGGTACGCGTCGAACAAGGTCGGCCCGTAGAGCCCGGAGCCGGCGGTAACCTCGGTGACCGCCGGATCCGCGCTGGTGGCGGCCACGCTGCCGGTGCCGCCGCCGTTCACGAACTCCAGGTCGGCGTGCTGTCGCACCGCGGCGACCGCGTCGGACCGCCGCCGCATCAGCTCGGTGAACGAGTTCTGCTGCATCACCTGGATGACCCGGCTGCGCACGGCGTTCGGCGGCAGGTCGCCTACGCCGGCGATCTGCGCCTCGTAGGACATCATGCCGACCAGGCGAAAACCCGGCCGGGCCACGAGGCGGCGGGCCAGGACGGCCGCCTGCGCGGCCGAATGCACCGGCGACCGGCGTACGCCCACGTGCAGCGGCCCCGGTTTCCAGGACGAATCGAGGTCGAGGCAGAGGCGTACTTCCGGCCGCTTGCCCGGGGACGTGACCTGGTCGACCAGATCGAGGTGGGCCGGGTGATCCACCATGATCGAAATGGCCTCGGTCAGCTTCGGGTCCGAGGTCAGCTCGCCGATCGCGGTGCGGTCGACTGTCGGGTACGCGACGAGGACGTCGTCGGTCACTCCTTCGCGGACTAGCCAGATCGCCTCGCGCAGGGTGTAGGCCATCACGCCGTGCCACCCGGGGCGGCCCAGGACGCGTTCCAGGAGGGTGCGGCAGCGTACCGACTTACTGGCCACCCGCAGCGGCTTGCCCGCGGCGCGCCTGACCAGCTCGGCCGCGTTGTCGTCGAAGGCGGCGAGGTCGACCGCGGCGATCGGCGTCTCGAGGTGGGCGGTGGCCCGGTCAAGGCGCTCTTGCAGTGCTTTCCGGTCGACGATCACGGGTGCACGGTAACTCCTCTCCCGGACAATGCGAAATACCTTCATTTATGCGCCACCCGAACGTGCAGGACGAGGCCCGTCGAGGTCGCCGGATAGAGTGCTCCGAGCAGGGATCACGGGAGGTACGGCCATCGACAGCGAAACCCGCGACACCGGTCCGGTCGAGGTAGACCTGTCCGGCGTGGCCGCCCTGCGCTACGTGTTGCGGGTGCGCGGCTTCCGCCGGCTCTGGATGGTGCTCAGCGTCGCCTCGCTCGGCGACTGGATCGGCCTACTGGCCACCGCGCTGTTCGCGTCGTCCCAGGTCAGCAGCAGCGCGGCCAAGGGTGCGGCGTTCGGCGGCACGATCGCCGTACGTCTCCTGCCGTCACTGGTCCTCGGCCCGATCGCCGGCGTGATGGCCGACCGGTTCGACCGGCGCTACACGATGGTCGTCACCGACCTGATCCGGTTCGTCTTCTACGGCTCGATCCCGCTCGTGCCGCTGCTCGGCTTCACCGGCTCGCAGTCGGTGGCCTGGGCGGCGATCGCCACGTTCGTGGGCGAAGCGGTCACCCTCATCTGGGTGCCGGCCAAGGAAGCAGCGGTCCCCAACCTCATCCCCAAGTCGCTGATCGAGGTCTCCAACCAGCTCACGCTGATCACGACGTACGGCATCACCCCGATCGTCGCGGCGCTCGGCCTGTCCTCGCTGACCGGCATCGCCCAGCACTCCGGGGTGGTGCTTCCGCACTGGGCCGAGCCCACCCAGCTGGCGCTCTGGTTCAACGGCTTCTCCCGGCTCGCCACCGCCCTCGTCGTCTTCTTCGGCATCAAGGAGATCGGCGGCAAGACCGCCGAACGCGCCCGGCAGGCCCAGCGCAGCATGTTCCGCCAGTTCCTCGACGGCTGGACCTACATCGGCGGCACACCCCAGGTGCGCGGCCTGGTGCTGGGCATCTTCGGCGCTTTCGCCGGGGCGGGCGTGGTCGTCGGCACGGCCAACGTGTTCGCGGTCTCGCTGGGCGCCGGCCCGGCCGCGTTCTACCTGCTCTTCGGCACCCTCTTCATCGGTCTCGCGATCGGCATCGCCGCCGGCCCGGTGATCGTCAAGGAGTTGTCCCGCAAACGCTGGTTCGGCATGAGCATCGTGCTGGCGAGCGCCGCGGTGCTCGTCATGGCAGTCGCGTTCCACCTGGTCGTCGCCCTGATCGGCGCTCTGCTGGTCGGCACCGGCGCGGGCATGGCCTTCCTCGCCGGCACCACACTGCTCTACAGCGAAGTCGGCGACGAGGTGCGCGGCCGCGTCTTCGCCGTGGTCAACATCGGCACCCGCATCGTCCTCCTGCTCGCCGTCGCCGTCTCCAGCACCCTCGTCGGCCTCGGCAGCTCCCGCCGCATCATGCTCGGCAACGTCGGCATCGACGTGTCCTCGACCCGCGTGCTCCTGCTGATCGCCGGCGTGATCGGCCTGTGGGCGGGCATCGCCGCGTTCCGCCAGATGGACGACAAACGCGGCGTCCCGATCCTGGCCGACCTGTGGGGCTCGATGCGCGGCCGGCCGCTCTCAGCGGCCGAAGAGTTCGTCCGCAGCGGCGTGTTCGTGGTCTTCGAGGGCGGCGAAGGCGCCGGCAAGTCGACCCAGGTCAGCCGCCTCGCGTCAGCGCTGGAGGCCGAGGGCCGCGACGTGGTCGTCACCCGCGAACCGGGCGCGACCGACGTCGGATCCCGCATCCGCGGCCTGCTCCTCGACAAGGAATCGGCCCCCGCACCCCGAGCCGAAGCCCTGCTCTACGCGGCCGACCGCGCCCACCACGTCGCGACGGTGGTCCGCCCGGCCCTGGCCCGCGGCGCCGTGGTCATCAGCGACCGCTACGTCGACTCCTCCCTGGCCTACCAGGGCGCCGGCCGCACCCTGCCGGTCCAGGAGATCTCCTGGCTGTCCGCCTGGGCGACCGGCGGCCTCAAACCCGACCTGGTCGTCCTGCTCGACGTCGACCCCGGCGTCGGCCTGAGCCGGGTCGACTCCCGAGGCCAGGGCACCGACCGGCTGGAGAGCGAGTCCCGCGCCTTCCACGAACGCGTCCGCTACGCCTTCCTCGACCTGGCCGCCGCCGACCCGAAGCGCTACCTGGTCCTCGACGCGGCCCGCCCCGCCACCGAGATCGCCGAGGCGGTAACGGCCCGCCTGACCGGCCTCCTGGCCACCGCCAGCACTCCCCACCCGGCCCCGGCCCCCGCCTCCGGCCCCCCAGTCTCCGACGCCGGCAACACCCCGGCCGTCTTCGCCACCACTGCCGCCCCGCCTACGTCCTCCTCCGCTGCCGCGCCGCCTGCGTCCTCCGCCACCGCCGCGCCGCCTGCTTCCGCCGTCGGCCAGCCCGAGCCAGCCGACGACCACACGCCGCCACCGCTGGAGGAAATCGCCGAGGTGCTCGGCATCGACGATGAAGCCTCCGCCGACCCGCCGCGCCGCACCCGTCCGTAGGGCGGCGCGCTGCGCGGTCCGTGAAGGTGGCGTCGGGCCCGTCCGTGGGTCGGTGCGTTGCTCGTCCGTGTGGCGGTGCTTTGTCCGTTTGTCCACCAGTAATGCGAGCAGTTGCGGGCTCACCTCGGTGAGCTATCGCAGCGCCTGGGCTTGATGCGGGTCAGTGCGGCCTCGCCGGACGGCGCTGGTGCAGGCGAAGGTCGGGCGGCTCGCCGAGCGGCGGTTCGCCGAGCGGCGGTTCGCCGAGCGGCGGTTCGCCGAGCGGCGGTTCGCCGAGCCGCGGCTTGCTCGAGCGGCGATTCGCCCGAGCAGTGGCGTTTTGTTCGTTTGTGAGGCGTCGTTTTGCCCGTCCGTGGGACCGGCCCCCGCCCGCGCTGGTAGAACGGCCCGCGCTTCCCGCAGTCCACCCTTTCAAAGGGCGGCCCGGCGACGGGTCGATGCCCACCAGCCTGGAGGCCAGCCGCCTGCTTTGGTCAGCCTTTCCAGAGGCTGAGCATCATCGCCTCGACCGCGATTCTGGGTTTGACGTTTTGTTCGATGGCGTCGCGGCAGGCCAGGATGGCCTCGAGGCGGCGGAGGGTGCTCTCGGCGGTCCACTTCTCGGCCGCGGCCCCGGACTGTTCCGCGGTGTCGGTGTGCACCACCGGGACCGGCGCCCCCAGCTTGGTGATCAGCACGTCGCGGTAGAAGCCGGCCAGGTCGACCAGTGCCCGGTCGAGCGCGTCGCGCTGGGAGCGGGTCGCTCGCGACTTCTGCCGCCGCTCCAGGTCTTTGATCTGGCCGGCCGCTCCGCGCATCGCGCCCGCCGCGCCCCGGCCGGTGCCGCCCGCGCCGAGGGCCTGCTCGAGCGACGCCCGTTCGGTCGCGTCGCTGTCGACGACGGCGGCTGCCGCCTCGGCCTCGGCCGCCTCGATCAGCGCCGACGCGGCGTCGAAGCACGCGCCGACGCTGCTCAGCCGCCGCGGAACCGCCAGCACCGCCTCGCGCCGGCCGCGGGCCTCGTTGTCGTTGGCCAGGCGCTTGGCCCGCCCGACGTGTCCCTGCGCCGCCGCGGCCGCCCACGCCGCCACGTCGGCCGCTATCCCGTCGCGCCGCACCAGCACCTCGGCCACCGCGTCGGCCGGTGGCTGGCGCAGCGGCACCACCCGGCACCGTGACCGGATGGTCACCGAGATGTCGTCGGGGTGGGTCGACGGCGTGCAGAGCAGGAACACCGTGCGTGGCGGTGGCTCCTCGATCGCCTTGAGCAGCGCGTTGCCGGCCTGCTCGGTGAGCCGGTCGGCGTCTTCGATCACGACGACCTGCCAGCGGCCGCCCGACGGCGCGCTGGCCGCCCGCAACACCAGCGCCCGCATCTCGCCGACCCCGATGGAGAGGCCCTCCGGCACGACGAACCGTACGTCGGCGTGGGTGCGGCCGAGCGCGGTGTGGCAGCCGTGGCACTCGCCGCAGCCGACCCCGTCGCGTTCGCACTCGAGCGCCGCCGCGAACGCCCGCGCGGCCACCGACCGTCCCGAGCCCGGCGGGCCGGTGAAGATCCAGGCATGCGTCATCGCGCCCGCGGGGACCGACTCGCCGGCCACCACCCGAGCCGCCGCCGCGGCCGCCCGCCGAAGCGTCTCGACCGCCTCGGCCTGACCCACCAGATCTGCGAAGACGTCACCCACGCCGAGAATCGTATTGCGGGGCACCGACAAAAAGCTTCCTCACCCACCGTGATGATCCGGAACACGTTCACCCGGATGGATAGATGTCGATCAACGCTCGGCCGACCCGTGGGCGGCCGGTCGTCCGGTCCTGCCCGACCAAAGTCCCGAACGCCTCCCGACCCCGCGACAACGCTCGATGAATGGCGTTGAGTGTTCGTAGACCTGCGGGGGGTGCAGGAGGTCGCGGCGTCGCATTCGGACACTGAGTTTCCGCATGCGACGCCGCGTCCGTAGCGAATTCTGATGTGGACGGTCGGCCCTACATGGGCAGCGCCACGGTCAGATCGGCGGAGCCGCGGATCAGCTCACCCGCGTACGCGTAGTTGTCCGCGACCACCCGCAAGAGCGACGCGGCGATGTCCGCCGCACCCAGAATGTCGGCTTCGCCCGGCGGCATGCCGCCGGTGACCGTGAGCGCCGCCGCCTCGTTCGAACCCAGGGCCTCGGCCAGCGCCCGCGCCAGGTCGTCGCGCGTCTGCCGCATCCACTCCCGCAGCGCCTCGGCAAGATCGGCGGTCGCCTCCATCCGCTCGTCGAGGCTCTCGTTGCCGCCGCTGAGCTGGGCCGCCATCCGGTGCCGGGCCTCGTCGTAGGCCTCCGCGGCCTCGCCGGTCCACTCCTCGGGCGGCGGCAACCCGGCCGCGATCTCCACACACGCCCGGGCCTCGGCCCGGATCTCCGGCCCGGCTTCGCCGAGCGCGGCCGGCCTCAGCGCGGCGACGGCCCGGACCGCATCTCCCGGCAGCAGACGTACGCGCCGGAGCTCGCCCCAGACACGATGTTCGCCCGGCGCGCCCACCACGGAGAGCATCTGATCGACGCGGTCGAGCATCGGCCGCGCGGTGCCGAACAGATCGTCGAGCCGGTCCATCACACCTCCCCGTTGAGGCGCCGCCGCACCAGATCGTCGGTTTCGTCGTAATGCCGCACCGTCGTGCGCACCGACTGGGCCATGTCGGTGAGCCGCGCCGCCGCGCCACCCGCCTCGCGTGCCCTCGCGTCGAGGACCGCCGTCCAATGCTCGTGCAGTTCGCGCCCGAGCCGCCCCGGCATGCCGCCACCCGAACCGGCCGCGCCGAACGCCCCCGCGGCCACCCCGTGGCCGGGCATTCGTTTGTCCATCGTGGTCAGCGTGTCGGCGGCTTGTTCGAGCCGGTCGGCGAGCCGATCCATATCAGGACTCTCCCAGCGTCGGAAACTTTCCGAAGACCTCACCGTGCAATTTTTCGCGCGCCCACCGGGCCGCCTCGGACGCCTTGGTCACCACGGTTTTGATTTCGCGCGCGAACTCCACCGGGTCGCGATCGCGGAGGCTCACGTTAATGCACACGTCGCGAATATCGCCGGCCGCCGTCACCATCACTTCGATGGAGTTGTCGGGCGAATGCACCGACACCAAATGCCCGGCCACCGCCTTGTCGAACTCCGCGCGCAGCTGCTCCAGTCGCGCATAGCGATCAACTGCCTCGTCGATCCACGCCTCGTCGATCTCGCGGCCCACTAGCTGGCTCCTTACCGCGCGTCAGGGCGCCGTCGCGTTCCGAGATCAGACCGTATCCAATTCCCCGACGCCCGCGCTACATCCGGTTCACCCCTGTGGATAACTCCGGCTCTCGTCTGCCCACAGAGGACCGGAGAGCCTTCCCGCGTTGCCCAAAGATCATGCCGGTCGATTCGAATAAAGATCACCGATCACTGTCGGTCCTGCCCGAAGCTGACGGCGAATCTGATCAATGGGGTTGCGGAAGAGTTGATCGGAATGACTCCGCGGTCGTCCCTTTCGGCACGCCGAGGATCCCCGCGGCCGTCGATCGCGGTCGGGGCTGGCGGTGCCGGTTCGCCGACTGCACAAATAACGACATTGCCCCACGGCGGCGTTTGCCTGGGCCGCCGCCGGGCACCCGGGTCAGGGAGAACCGGTAACGACGGAAGGAACCGAGTCATGACCGCCTCGCTCAAGGGCAAGAAGGTCGCCTTCCTGGCGACCGACGGCGTGGAGGAAGTCGAGTACACCGAGCCGCGCAAGGCCGTGGAAGGCGCGGGCGGCACGGCCGAACTGCTGTCCCTCGACACCGGCACGATCCAGGCCGTCAACCACATGGACAAGGCCGGCACCTACCCGGTCGACCGCCCCGTCCGCGGTGCCGACCCCGACGACTACGACGCGCTGGTGCTGCCGGGTGGCGTCGCCAATCCCGACTTCCTCCGCACCGATCCCGATGCCGTCCAGTTCGTGCGCGGCTTCGTGACCTCCGGGAAGCCGGTCGCCGCGATCTGCCACGGGCCCTGGACCCTGGTCGAGGCGGACGTCGTCTCCGGTCGCACGCTGACGAGCTGGCCGAGCCTGCGTACCGACCTGGCCAACGCCGGCGCGACCTGGGTCGACGAGCAGGTCCACGTCGACGGAAACCTGATCACGAGCCGCAAGCCCGACGACCTCAAGGCCTTCTCCGAGGCTCTGCTCGACAAGTTCTCCGCCTAGGTCTGTCCCGCCACCACCTGACCTCGCCTCGCACTCGCGTGATCGGCACGACAGACCCCCGGGGCGAGACAGACCCTGGAACGCCGACGCGGGGCCGAGCTCGCGCTCGG
>NZ_JBFBAD010000109.1:0-33112 GCF_040682075.1 Actinoplanes sp. NPDC051411
GCGCGGCGGGGGTGGGGGGGGGCGCCAGGCGGCATTGCCTTTGCGTCGCGGGGGCGGGCGGGGTCCCCGGCCCGGCCGCACCGGACCGGTTACTGGACCGTGGCCAGGATGGCGTTGACCTGTTTCTCCGCGTCGGCGAGCAGCTTCGTGACGTCGGCGTCCGGCTTGGTGAGGACGCTTGCCATGGCCGGATCGAGTACGGCGTAGATCTTCTGGGCGTCCGGCGGCTCCAGCTTCAGCGGGATGGTCGCCTGGGTCGCGACGAACGGGGCGAAATTCTGGGTCGGGACGTTGGCGTACTTCTTGTTGGCGGCGATGTACGTCTGCTCGGCGGCGCCGGTGAAGATGTCCGGCTCGGGCAGGCCGACCGGCTGCTTGTTCCTGGCGTCGCGTTCCTTGCCGGCCTCGATGCGGGCGGGGTCGGCGTGCCGGAACAGCACCCACGCCATGGCGGCCTTGATCTGCGCGGGCGTGCTCTTCGGGCTGAACATGTAGCCGCCGCCACCACCGAGGGCGCCCTGTCCGCCCGGGACGGGGCCGAAGCCGTAGTCCTCGGTCCGGCCCTTGTACTGGGACACGATGGTCGGGATGTTGTCGGCGGTCGCCAGGTACATGCCGAGCTTGCCCGCACCCATCTGCTGGAGCAGGTCGGCCCATTCCAGAAGCTGGCGTTCACCCATCGACTTGTCGACGAAGCGCATGTCGTGCAACTGCTGCAGGATGGCCTTGCCGGTGTCGTTGTTGAACGACGCGGTCCACTTGCCGTCGGCGCCCTGGGTCGCCACGTCACCGCCGCGGGTGTACATCTCGGCGGTGAAGTGCCAGCCGCCGGTGTTGTTCTTGCTGTAGTCGCCGTAGCCGTTGATCCCGTTCCCCAGCGCGGCGACCTTCCTGGCGTCCTCGCGGACCTCGTCCCAGGTGGCCGGCGGTTTGTCGGGATCGAGGCCGGCCCGGGTGAACAGTGCCCGGTTGTAGACCAGGCCCATCGTGTAGTTGCCCTCGGGAAGGCCGTACGTCTTGCCCTTGCCGTCGCCGAACACCCGCACCAGATTCGGCTTGATCTGCTGGATGTCCGGGAATTCCTTCAGGTATGGCGTGATGTCGGCGACCTGCCGGCGGGCGATCAGCCCGGCCGGGTCGGTGAAGTAGACGTAGAAGGCGTTCTCCAACTGGCCGCCGGCGAGCTTGGCCGAGAAGGTCGCCGGATCCATCTTGCCCTCTTTGGGGTCGATCTTGATGTCCGGGTGGATCTTCTCGAACGCGGCGACGTCGTCGAGGAAGTTCTGGCGCTGGAGCTTCTCGGTCGCGGGCGGCATGTTGTTGACGGTGATCGTCACCGGTCCGTCCGACTTCGCCGTCTGGTCGCCTGAACCGCAGGCGGTGAGCGTCAGGGCGAGGCCGGCCGTGACCGCGACGGACGAGAGGAGACGGCGTCTGGGGAGCGTGGTCATCGCTGCTCCTGAGTTTCTCGGGAGGTGGGGGCTGGTGGCGTGGACCACAAGCTAGGGCCACCCGCAACGAGTGCGCAATGGATCGACAAAAACCTGTAAGAAACATCGAATCGAGCGCAAAATATCTGGCAAAGTATCGTCAGGACGATGACCTTGGCTACGCTCCCGCCATGACACGGAAGATCGCCGAGGTGGCCTCGAAGGTCGGCGTCAGCGAGGCCACCGTCAGCCGGGTGCTCAACAGCAAGCCCGGCGTCTCGGCCGCCACCCGCCAAGCGGTGCTGACCGCCCTCGATGTCCTGGGCTACGAGCGGCCCACCAAGCTGCGGGGTGCTCGTGCGCGGCTGGTCGGCATGGTGCTGCCCGAACTGCAGAACCCGATCTTCCCGGCCCTGGCCGAGGCGGTCGGCGGAGCGTTGGTGCAGCTCGGCTTCACCCCGGTCATGTGCACTCGTACCGTCGGCGGCCTGACCGAGGCCGAGTACGCGACGATGCTCGTCGACCAGCAGGTCTCCGGGGTCGTCTTCTGCGGCGGGCTGACCGAGAAGGAACACGAACAGCTGCTGAGCCGGCGGGTTCCGGTGGTGATGCTCAACGCCGCCAACTCCTACCCCGGATTCCCCCGGGTGTCGACGGACGACATCGCGGCCGTGCAGATGGCCTACCGGCATCTGACCTCGCTCGGCCACCGCCGGATCGGGCTCCTGGTCGGGCCGGAGGGTCACGAGCCCTCGCACCGCAAGGTCGCGGCATTCCGCGAGCTCACCGCCCGCTCCGAGGGAGCCGTCTCCGGGCTGATCTCGCACGCGATGTTCTCCTTCGAGGGCGGTCACGCCGCCGCCACCGACCTCATCGAGGCGGGCGCCACCGGACTGATCTGCGGCAGCGACGTTCTCGCTCTCGGCGTGACCCGCGCGGCCCGCCGGGTCGGCAAGCGCGTGCCCGAGGACGTCTCGGTCGTCGGCTTCGACGACTCGGCCTTCATGAACTACGCGGACCCGCCGCTCACCACGCTGCGCCAGCCGATCGAGTCGATGGCCCGGGCGGCGGTCACCCTGCTCGTCAACCAGATCGGCAGCCGGACGACCACCACCGCCCCCAAGGAGTTGCTGCACGAGCCGGAACTCGTCGTGCGGGGCTCCACCGGCCCGGCGCCGGTCGCTCCCGACTCCGGGACAGTCCGATGACGTACCGGGAATGCTTCGGAAATCACGTAAAAAGCGGAGGTTTGCCGGTCCGACTTTCCGATCACGGTTCGGCGGGACGCCGTCGACCGGGACGTTTAGTCAGGTCAGCAAGCCGATCGCATTCTTGTTGAATTTCCGACAACCGATGTGTGGCTAAATTTCGCAAGATCATCTACTTCTTGCGGCTCCGCTGTGACCCGGGCTACTGTCCCGCCCCAATCCCCCATTCGGGCACAAGTCCCCATTGGAGTCCCCATGCGGAACATCCCCCGTGGCAGACCTCTCGCGGTCGCCGTCGCCACCGCAACCCTGATCGCAGCGGCTCTCACCGGCATCGCGGTGACCGGCCCGGCCTCGGCCGCCACCCTGGTCTACGAGGCTGAGAACGGCACTCTCTCCGGAGGGGCGTCGGTCGCCGCCGACCACGCCGGCTACGCCGGATCCGGTTTCGTCGGCGGCTACGTCGACGCCAACAAAGGCAAGGCGCGGACCAGCTTTGCCGTGACGGCGCCGGGTCAGCAGACCCTTGCCCTGCGGTACGCCAACGGGACGGGCTCGGCGCAGACCCTGTCGCTGTACGTCAACGGCGCGAAGGCCCGGCAGGTCTCGCTGCCCGCCACCGCGAACTGGGACAGCTGGGCGACGGCCAGCGCGACCGTGTCCCTCACCACCGGCTCCACCACGGTCGCCTACGCCTTCGACACCACCGACTCCGGCAACGTGAACATCGACGAACTGACCGTCACGCCGGTCGCCGCCACCCCGGCCGGACAGCTGGAAGCCGAATCGGCGACGCTCACCGGCGGCACGTCGGTCCAGACCGATCACACCGGCTACACCGGAACCGGCTTCGTCGGCGGCTACACCGACGGCAACAAGGGCAACGCCGCCACTACCTTCGCGGTCAGTTCGACGGCGGCCGGTGCCGCTCCACTGACCTTGCGGTACGCGAACGGAACCGGCTCGGCCCAGACCCTGTCGCTGTACGTCAACGGCGCGAAGGTCCAGCAGGTCCCGCTGCCCGCCACCGCGAACTGGGACACCTGGGCGACGCAGACCGTCACCGCGTCCCTTGCCGCGGGCGCCGACACCGCCACGGTCAAGTTCGACGCGACCGACTCCGGAAACGTCAATCTCGACAACCTCACCGTCGGCGCCGTGACCCCGCCGACGACTCCGCCGACGTCCCCGCCTCCGGGTTCCGGCGGTCCGAGTGCCGAGGCCGAAACGAGCTTCTACTCCGGTGGCCCGGCCGTCAGCACGTCCGTCGGCGGATATTCCGGCAGCGGCCACCTCACCGGCTTCACCGCCACCGGCGCCCGGGTCGTCTTCACCGCGAACCTCCCGTCGGCCGGCACCCGCACCGCGACCCTGCGCTACAGCAACACCAGCGGCTCCATCGGAACCCTGTCGGTCTACGCCAACGGCGTGAAGGCCGGCCAGGTCAGCCTGCCGTCCGGCACCGGGTGGAAGACCGCCGGCACCGACCTGGCCCTGCGAGCCGGACTCAACACCGTCACCTACCAGCACGACGCCGCCGACAACGGAAACGTGGCCATCGACCGGATCGACGTCGCCGGCGCGCAGGCCCTGGCCGACCGCGGCGCGACCCTGCCCTACACCGAATACGAGGCCGAGAGCGGCGCCACCAACGGAACCGTCCTCGCCGCCGACCGCACCTACAAGACCCTCGCGTCGGAGTCGTCCGGCCGCCGCGCCGTCCAGCTCACCGCCACCGGGTCGTACGTCCAGTTCACCCTGACCAAGCCGGCCAACGCGCTCACCGTGCGGTATTCCATCCCGGACAACGCGGCCGGCACCGGGACCGACGCGTCGTTGTCGCTCTACGCCAATGGCGCCCAGGTCAAGGACCTCGCGCTGACCTCGCGGTACTCGTGGGTCTACGGCGACTACCCGTACAACAACAACCCGGCCAACGGGAACGCCCACCGCTTCTACGACGAGGCCCGCACCCTGATCGGCGACTGGCCGGCCGGGACCGTACTGAAGCTGCAGAAGGACGCGGGCGACACCGCCTCGGCGTACACCATCGACCTGGTGGACGCGGAGCAGGCCACCGCCGAGGCCATGCCGGCCGGCTTCGTCTCCGCCGCCGCCTCCGGCGCGACGCCGGGCGACTCGACCGACGACACCGGCGCCCTCACCAGCGCGATCAACGCCGCCCGGTCGGCCGGCCAGGGCCTCTGGATCCCGTCCGGCACCTACACGATCTCCGCCCGGATCAACGTGCAGGGCGTCACGATCCGCGGCGCCGGACCCTGGTACACGATCCTCAAGGGCGTGAACGGCAAGGGCGGCTTCTTCGCCACCGGCGGCAACGTCCAGATCACCGACCTCGCAGTCTCCGGCGACTCCACCGTCCGCAACGACGGCGGGGACGACGCCGCCTTCGAGGGCAACTTCGGCACCGGCTCACTACTGCAGAACATTCTGGTCTTCCACTCCAAGGTCGGGCTGTGGGCCGACAACGGCACCGACGGCCTCTACGTGGTCGCCGCCCGCATCCGCGACACGTACGCCGACGGCGTCAACCTGCATGGAAACGTCCGGAACACCCGCATCGACCAGTCCTCGGTCCGCAACACCGGCGACGACGCCCTGGCCATGTGGTCCGACGGAGCCGCGGTGACCAACTCGGCCTTCACCGCCAACACCCTCCAGCTGCCCATGCTGGCGAACACCGCCGCCATCTACGGCGGCACCGGCAACCGGATCACCGACAACCTGATGTACGACACCGTGACCGCCTCCGCGGGGATCGCGGTCGGCACCCGGTTCAACCCCGTCCCGCTGTCCGGAACCACGGTCGTCGCCCGCAACACCCTCACCCGGACCGGCGGCTACGAGCCCAACTGGGGCAGCCGGCTGGGCGCGCTCTGGATCTACGCCGACACCGCCGACATCACCAGCCCGATCCAGGTCACCGACACGGTCATCAAGGACAGCACCTACATGGGCATCCTGATGAGCTACGGCCGGACCATCACCGGCACGACGTTCTCCGACGTCACCGTGGAGAACACCGGCACCTACGGGATCGTCATCGACAGCATCTCCGGCAGTGCCACCTTCACCAACACCAAGGTCAGCGGCACTCCGTCCGGTGGCCTCAGCAACGGCGGTACCACCTTCACCGTCATTCGCGGCGCCGGCAACTCCGGCTTCTGACCCGCGGCACGGTCCGGGGGCCGGCGGTCATCGCCGAGCCCTCTGGCCGTCACGCCTTGATCCGCATGGGCTGAGTCAGCCCTGCCTCCGGAGGGCGGCGGCGAACGCGGTCAGGAACTCGTCGACCTCGTCGTCGCCCCAGATCAGCGGGGGGCGGATCTTGAGGGTGTCATTGCCGTAGCCGGTGGTGCCGACCAGCACGCCGGCGTCGCGGAGGGCCTCGGCGAAGGCGGGCGCCGACGGGCCCAGCTGGACGCCGACCATCAGGCCGGGGCCGCGGACGGCCACCGCCGACGGGACCAGGTCGGTCAGGGCCGCCCGCAGGGTCGCGCCGACGTGGCCGCTGCGTTCGACCAGGCCGGCGTCCTCGATCACGTCGAGGACGGCCAGGGCGGCCGCGCAGGAGACCGGGTTGCCGGCGAAGGTGGAGAAGTACTCGTCGTCGGCGGCGAAGCGGTCGGCGATCTCGCGGCGGGTGATCAAGGCCGCCACCGGGTGCCCGTTGCCCATCGGCTTGCCCAGGGTGACGATGTCGGGGGCGAGCCCGAAGTCCTGGAAGCGCCACAGGTGGGAGCCGCCCCGGCCGAAGCCGGCCTGCACCTCGTCGGCCAGGAAGAGGCCGCCGGCCGCCCACGTCTCGGCGACCAGGGCGGGCAGGTAGTCGGTGGCCGGTTCGAGGATGCCGCCGGCGCTGAACACGGTGTCGACGGCCAGTAGCGCGAGCTCGTGGTCGTGCCGGTGCAGCTCGGCCCGCGCGTCGCGCACCCCAGCGACCGCGGCCGCGGCGTCGGCCGGGCGCCCGTCGGACAGCGGCAGGGGTGGGCGGAACACCGCCACGTGGCGAGGCCGGGCGGCGGGCGGGTAGGTGTTGGTCGACATCGCCGCGGTTGCCGCGCTCACCCCGTGGTAGGCCCGGTCGGCGACCGCGGCGCCCGTGTGGCCGGTGTACAGGGTCGCCATGCGCCAGGCCAGGTCGTTGGCCTCGCTGCCCGAGTTGGCGAACACGCAGGTGTCGAGTTCGGGCGGCATGCTCGCGAGCAGGCGTTCGGCCAGTTCGACCGCGTGCGGGTGCAGGTAGCGCGAGTTGATGTTCAGGATCGCCGACTGGCGGGAGATCGCCTGCACGACGGCCGGATGGGCGTGCCCGACCACCGGCACGTTGTTGTACGCGTCGAGGTAGCGGCGCCCGTCGGCGGCGTAGAGGTGCGCGCCGGCGGCCCGGGTGACCTGGATCGGCGTGCGGTAGAACAGCGGCGACAACGTCGTGCCCATGACCGCCTCGCGGCGTGGCCGCAGGTCCTTTCGCTCCAAGCCGTCGGAAACCAGACGGGCGGTGCCGCAGATGCGGTGGAAGCGGTCGGCGAGAGGCGGTCCCGACAGCTGGTCGAGGACGCGCAGGTTGCCCGCGTCGTAGACGGTCACGTACTCCTGGTTGCCGGGGTGCAGCGCCGCCAGCCCGGCCCCCATCAGCAGGCCCAGCGTCGCCCGGGCGAGCACCAGTTCGCCGAGCAGCGCGACCTCGGCCGGCTCGAGCGGGGTGATGCGCTGGTAGCCGTCGAGGAAGTCGCGCACGGCTCGCCACGGGTCGGCCGACTCCCGGAGGAGCCCGCACAGCGACACCGCCAGGTCGGCCGCTCGGGCGGTGTGGTGCAGGTCGCCGAAGTCGATCACGCCGGTGACCGTTCCGGTCTTGTCGACGAGCACGTTCGCCGGGGTCAGGTCGCCGTGCATCACCCCGGCGGGCAGGTCGCGGGTGGCCGCGCGCAGGTCGCCGAGCCGGTCGAGGAGCGATTCGACCCGGGCCCGGATCGCCGCGTCCGCGATCAGCGCGAGCGACGGCGCCCGGTCGGGGAGGTCGCGCAGGTCCCAGTCGATGGCCCGGGCCACCGCCGGGTGGATGAAGCCGCGCAGCGCCCGGCCCACGCGGGCACTCGTGGCGCCGAACTCCCCGGCGAAGCGGGGCGGCAGCGGCACCTGGTCGGCCGGGGTGCCCGGCACCACCGTGATCAGCCGGACCAGGTGCTCGCGTCCGTCGGCGCCGCGGGCCGGCACCTGGTCGGGTGGGCAGATCCGCGGCACGACCAGGGACGGGTCGGCGAGCTCGAGGTGCTGCATCGCCGCGATCTCCATGGCGACCACGACCGGATCCTCGGCCGAGTGCGACACCTTGAGCACCCACCGGCGTCCGTCCTCGGCCCGGAGCAGGAAGTTGCGGTCCCGTTCGGCCGGCAACGGCTCGGCCCGGACGGTGAGGCCGAAGTGCTCGGCCGCGATGGCCACCGCGGCGCCGGCGTCGACGGCCGGGGCGGGTTCGAGCAGAACGGGGGACAGCGCTACCGGCTCCATGTTCGTCCTCTCCACATCGAAGTTCCGGGCAGTCGTACGGCCGCCCGGGCCGGGTCGGACCCGCGCAGCACGATCGATCGGACGGGGGCCAGATAGTCGCCGGGCACGCCGTTCCCGACCCGGAACGGATGGTCGTGCCCGGGGTAGATGACGTCGGCGAGGTCGGCGACGCGGCGCAGCGACCGGTCGGCGGCGTCCGGGTCGTGGCGCGCGACCGTGCAGCGGCCGGTCCGCAGCGCGTGGGCGGACGAGACGGCGTCGCCGGTCAGCACGGCTAGACCGTCGTCGGTGGCGACCGCGAGGCCGATCGATCCGGCGGTGTGCCCGGGCAGTGCCAGCACGGTGACGCCCGATGCCGGCTCGTCGCCGTCGCGTACCAGCCGGGTGCGGAGGCCGGCCAGCGTGGCCGGGGTCCAGGACGGGGTCACCGGGTCGCCGGGTTCGGGCGCGTCGAGGTCCTGTTGGGCGTAGATCAGGGATCGGGTGAAGACGTCGACGTTCTGGACGTGGTCCCAGTGGCCGTGCGAGAGCACCACCACGTCGATGTCGGCCGGCGAGAGCCCGCGCCCGGCCAGGGCGCGCAGCAGGGCGCGGCGGCGGCCGGCGTGCCCGGTGTCGAACACCAGCCGCCACGGTCCGGGCGCCTCGACCAGGTAGACGCCGCAGAAGCCGAGGCTGCCCTCCTCGGGCGACGAGTACGAGTAGCCCCGCAGCAGGATCGACACCTTCGCGGTCACGACTCACCGACCAGGGTGCGGTAGACGAACGGGAGGATGCCGCCACTGCGGTAGTACTCGGCCTCGCGGGCGGTGTCGATGCGTACGGTCACGTCGAACTCGATCGGCGGAGCGCCGTTGCGGCGGGCGCACACCGTCAATGTGGATCGAGGCTGGTCGAGGGCCGCGTCGACGCCGATCAGGTCGAACGTCTCGGCCCCGTCCAGTCCGAGCTTGGCGGCGTTGTCACCCTCCTGGAACTGCAGCGGCAGCACGCCGAGCTGCACCAGGTTGCCGCGGTGGATGCGCTCGAACGAGCAGGCGATGACCGCGCGCACGCCGAGCAGCGCGGTGACCTTGGCGGCCCAGTCGCGCGAGGAACCGCCGCCGTAGTCCTCTCCGGCGAGCACCAGCAGCGGCGTGCCGGCGCGGGCGTAGTGGCCGGCGGCGACGTGGATCGGGGTGAGCGTGCCGCCGGCCGTGAAGTCGGCCGTACGCCCGCCGGAGCCGAGGCCGCTGTCCAGTCGCGGGTTGGTGAACCCGCCCCGGATCATCACCTCCCAGTTGCCCCGGCGAGCGGCGTATGTGTTCAGGTCGGCCGGTGCGACGCCCCGGGAAGTCAGATAGTTCCCGGCCTCGCTGTGCCGCGGGATCCGCCCGGCCGGACTGATGTGGTCGGTCGTCACCGAGTCGCCGAGCAGGAGCAGTACGCGCGAGGCAAGGATGTCGCCGGCCGCCCGGGCACGATCGAGGAACGGTGGTCGGCGCAGGTAGGTGGAGTCCGGCGACCACTCGTACCTCAAGCCGGAGGGAGCGGGCACCGCCGACCAGTGCTCGTCGCCCTCGAACAGGTCCGCGTACGACTCGGTGTACATGGCCGGTTTGATCGCGCCGGCCGTGATCGAGGCGATCTCCGCGTCGTCCGGCCAGATGTCGGCCAGGTGCACCGGCTCGCCCGCGTCGTCGAATCCCAGCGGGTCGTGCAGCAGGTCGACCTCCATCGACCCGGCCAACGCGTACGCGACCACGAGCGGCGGCGAGGCGAGGTAGTTGAGGGACACGTCGTTGTTGATCCGGCCGTCGAAGTTGCGGTTGCCGGACAACACCGACACCACCCGTACGCCGTGATCGCGAACCGCCTCGGCGACCGTGGGCAGCAGCGGCCCGGAGTTGCCGATGCAGGTCATGCAGCCGAGGCCGACGAGCTGGAAGCCGAGCTCGTCGAGGTAGGGGCTGAGGCCGGCCGCGTCGAGATAGTCGACGACGGCACGGGAGCCGGGGGCCAGACTCGTCTTCACCCACGGCTTCGCCTTGAGCCCGCGGCGCCGCGCGTTGCGGGCCAGCAGACCGGCGCCGATCATCACCTGCGGGTTGGACGTGTTCGTGCACGAGGTGATCGCGGCGATCGCGACCGCCCCGTCGGCGACCGGGCTCTCCGACTCGCGTGCGGGCAGGGCGGCCAGCATCGTCCGGAAGGAACTGGCCGCCTCGGCCAGCGGCACCCGGTCCTGCGGCCGCCGCGGACCGGCGATGGCCGTCTCGACCACGCCGAGATCGATGTGGACGACCGAGTCGTAGTCGGGCCGGAACCCGGGGTCGTGCCACAGCCCCTGTTCCTTGCAGTAGCGCTCGACCGCGTCGACGTGGCCGGGGGAGCGGCCGGTGAAGCGCAGGTAGTCCAGCGTCAGGTCGTCGATCGGGAACATCGCGGTCGTCGCCCCGGCCTCCGGCGCCATGTTGGCGATGGTCGCCCGGGTCGCGACCGGCAACCGGGCCGCGCCGGGCCCGACGAACTCGACGAAACTGCCGACCACCCCGTGCCGGCGCAGCACCTGGGTGATGGTGAGGACGAGGTCGGTGGCGGTCACCCCCGGCGCGAGCTCGCCGTCGAGAACCACCCCGACGACCGGAGGCACGGTCATGGTGATCGGCTGGCCCAACAGGGCCGCTTCCGCTTCGATTCCGCCGACGCCCCAGGCGAGTACGCCGAGCGCGTTCACCATCGTCGTATGGGAATCGGTGCCCGCGCACGTGTCGGGGTAGGCCCAGCCGTCGCGGCTCTCGACCACGCGGGCCAGCCGCTCGAGGTTGATCTGGTGCATGATCCCGTGGCCGGGCGGGACGATCCGGAAGCCGTCGAGCGTCGTGCCCCACTTGAGGAACTCGTAGCGTTCGGCGTTGCGCGTGTATTCGAATTCGGTGTTGCGCCGCCAGGCGCCGGAGTGACCGGACACGTCGGTCGCGATCGAGTGGTCGACGGTGAGCTCGGCCGGGATGCTCGGGTTGACCGTCGCCGGGTCGTGGCCGGCGGCGGCCACGGCGTCCCGCAGCGCGGCCAGGTCGGCCAGCACGGGCACGCCGTTGGTGTCGTGCAGGAACGCGCGCGAGGGGTGGAAGGCGAGGTCACCGTGTGCGCGGGGCTGGGCGAGCGATCGGATGCGTTCCGCGGTGACGAGCCGGCCGTCCTCGTGGCGGAGCAGATTCTCGATTACGATCTTCAGGCTCACCGGCCGGGCGTCCGCCCCGGGGACGCGATCGAGCCGGTGGATGCGATGGTCGCGCCCGTCGAGTTCCAGCCGCGCCAGACTGTCGAAGCTGTCCACGTATGATCCTATAGGCTATAGAAGGGGGAACTTCGTGGATCGCGTGCCGCCGGTGCTCACCAAGAACGCCTACGTCTACGAGCAGGTGCGCCGCCGGATCATGTCGGGTGAGCTGGCCCAGGGGCAGACGATCCAGCAGGCGCAGCTCGCGGCCGAGCTGGGGGTAAGCACGACTCCGATGCGAGAGGCACTGCGCCGCCTCGGCGCCGAGGGCCTGGTCACGATCGACGCCCACCGCGACGCGCGGGTCGCCACCCTGACCGCGGCCGAGGCGCAAAACCTGGCCGAGGTGCGGGAAAACCTGGACCCCTTGGCGGCGATGCTGGCGGCCACCCGCCGCACGGACGCCGACTCCGCCCGCATCCTGACCGCGGCGTCGCAACTGCAGCCGCTGGCCGGTGAGCCGAGCCTGGCCGCGCTCGAGGCCCACCGGGCGTTCCACCGCGCGGTCTATGCGGCGTCGCACAACGAGCTGCTGGTGGGGCTGCTCGAAGGGCTGTGGGACAAGGCCGACCGCTACCGCGCGGTGGGCCTGGCGACCGAACGGGACTCGGCGGCCGAACGCGAACGGGTGCAGACCGAGCACACACGGATCGCCGCGGCGGTGATCGCCGGTGACGTGGCGGAGGCGCAGGCGGTGATGCTCCGGCACGTCGGGCGCAGTCTGGTGCGGCGGGCGATCGACGAGCTCGACTGACCAACGGCCGTCCACAGGGCCGTCCGGAAGGTCGCTCATAGGATGGCGTAAGGATTGATCGGCGAGCCGACGGCACCGGTCACCCGCAACGGCGGCGCCACGAAGAGGAACTCCCACCGGCGCAGGCGCGCGCAGGCGGCGCCGAGCCCGTCGAGGTCGAACATCTCACCCAGCAGTAGGCCGAGGTAGACGATGGCGACGACATGGAACGGCGCGCGGATGCCGGCGACAGTCGACGGGCGCACCTCGACGAAGCTGGTGTCGCTGGCGACCGCGGCGATCTCCGACTCGTGGATCCAGGCCAGCGTGTCGATGCCGAGCCCGGGGGAGGGGCCGCTGAAGCCTGCCCAGCCGCGCTCCCGGCACGCCCCGAGATGCCCGGTTCGCACCAACAGCACGTCGCCGCGGCGGACTCGGACGCCGCTCGCGTCGAGCGCCTCGGTGAGCTCGGCCCGGGTGATCGGCCGGGCGCTGTCGAGCACGTCGACACCGCGGTGCCGGGCGATGTCGGCGAGCACGCCCCGGCTCACCACGCGGTCGGCGGCGGCCGTGATGGCGTTGACCGGCGCGCCGTCGGCCGTGACCACGGTGGCCGGGCGTCCGCCGTAGAGAAGACCGCGGTAGGCGATGTGCGCGAGCGCATCCCACTGGGTGCCGGCCTGCAGCGGCAGTTCGAGGACGTCGTCGGCGATGCCGGTGCCGTCGGCGCGGACGAACTCGGCCGGCAGCGCGGTCATCCGGTGCCGCGGGTTGAACCGGAGCCGGGAGTCGACCTGCGGCCCGGCCGTGTCGAGCGGGATGCCCAGCTGCTCGACGTGCCCGTGTTCGACCGACCGGGCCGCCGCGGCGACGACGTCGGGGGTGATGTGGTTGAGCGTGCCCGCCTCGTCGTCGGCTCCCCAGCGGCCCCAGTTGCTGAGCCGCTGGGCGAGCTTCTCGAGTTCGGTGACGTTCATTGCAGCGGCCGGACGATCCGGAGTTGCCGGACGATCGCCTCGGTCACGGCCTTGGTGCCGTCGATCGCGGCGCCGGTGTGGTCGACCCGGGTCTCGCCGGCGGCCGAGGCGGCTGCGACCGCCTGCCGGACGGCGTCTCCCGCCGCCTGCTCGCCGAGGTGGTCGAGCATCATCGCCGCGGCCAGGATCTGACTGATCGGGTTGGCGCGGTCGAGTCCGGCGATCGCGGGCGCGCTGCCGTGGATCGGCTCGAAGTAGGCGCAGTGGTCGCCGATGTTGCCGCCCGGGCAGAACGCGACCCCGCCGACCGTGCCCCCGCCGAGGTCGCTGAGGATGTCGCCGAACATGCTCTCGGTGACGATCACGTCGAAGTGCTCGGGCTGCAGCACCAGCGCCTGCGCGGCCGCGTCGACATAGAGGCATTCCGCCTCGATCTCCGGGTAGTCGGCGGCGACCTCCAGGAAGACCGAGCGGAAGAAATACATGCTGCGGAGCACGTTGGCCTTGTCGATGCAGGTCACCCGCCGGCCGCCGTCGCCCGGTGCGCCGGCGCGGCCGCGGGCGATCTCGAACGCGCGGCGGGCCACGCGCTCGACCCCGGCCCGGGTGACCAGCAGCGTGTCGGCGACCGCGCTGGACGTGGCGACGCCCTTGCCGCGGGCCGCATAGAGACCCTCGGTGTTTTCCCGGACGATCACGTAGTCGATCGCGCCGGCCTCGACCCGCAGCTTCGACTCGACGCCCGGGAGCAGACGGATCGGGCGCACGTTGGCATAGAGGTCGAGGCCGTTGCGCAGGATGCCGCCGAGCAGGCCCGCCTCGGTGCCGTCGGGCATGCGGACGTCGGGCAGGCCGACCGGGCCCTTCAGCGTCGCGGCCGAGATGCGGACGGTCTCGACCGCCTCGGCCGACAGCGCGGCGCCGCTCTGCCGGTAGGCCTCGGCGCCCCCGGCCAGGAACGTCTTCTCCAGGGTGATGTCGTGCTGCTCGGTGACCACGTCAAGCACGGTCAGCGCGGACTCGACGAGCTCCGGGCCGATGCCGTCGCCGGTGATGAGCGCGACCGGATATGTGCGGGTGGTCATCTGGGCCTCCTTGTCAGCGTCTCGTCGACAACTATAGGCTATAACGAGTCCAACGTCAGGAGAGAAGCCGGTGCGAACCATTCCTCTTATCGAGACGACGGGAAGTCCGCGTGAGCGCGGCCGCCAGCACGGCGAGGCCGCCCGGGAGGAGATCGGGCGTTCCCTCGCCTACTACCGCGAGGCGTTCGGCGTCGCGACCGGCCTCGACTGGGCCGGCGTCGTCGCCAAGGCCCGGCGGTGGCGCCCGCTGGTCGCCGACGTGGCACCTCACCTCCTGGAGGAGGTGGACGGCATCGCTGAAGGCGCCGGTGCCGGGCCCGACGACATCCTCGCGCTCAACGCGCGCGGCGAGATCGTGCGCAGCTACGACAGCGAGTTCACCGACATGGCCGACGGCTGCTCGTCCTATGCGCTGATGCCCGAGGCGACCGCCGACCAGCACGTCTACTGCGGTCAGAACTGGGACTGGCGCATCGGCATGGCCGACACGACCGTGCTGCTGCGCATCGTCCAGCCGCCCAAGCCGACCATCATCATGCAGGTCGAGGCCGGGCAGGTCGGGCGGCACGGCGCCAACTCGGCCGGCATCGCGCTCAACGGCAACGGGCTCGACGGCAAGTTCGGCACCCCGCCGGGCCTGCCGCAGCCGTTCCTGCGCCGGCTGATCCTCGACAGCGCCACCTACGCCGACGCTTTGAAGACGCCGTTCGACGTGCACCAGCACATCGCGACCAACCTGCTGATCACCCACCGCGACGGGGTCGCGATCGACCTCGAGACGACGCCGGAGAACCACCGTTGGGGCTACCCCGAGAGCGGCGTGCTCGTGCATGTCAACCACTATCAATACGGGATCCCGCCGGCGATCGAGCGCACCTACCGGCCCTCGTCACCGGACTCACTGTTCCGGCTGCCCCGCCTCGAGGCCGGCCTGCGCGCCGCGCGCGACGCCGCCGGGGCGGACGGCGTCCGCAAGGTGGTGAAGGACTCGATGTCGGACCACTTCGGTCATCCGTACGGTGTCTGTGTGCATCCCGACGACCGGCTCGATCCCGTCTACCGGGGGGAGACCGTCATGCACAGCCTGGTCGACCTGACCGCGGGCGAATACCGGGTCATCGACGGCAAGCCGTGTGAGGGCGACTACCGGCTGCTCCCCTGGAGCCTCTACGACGGGCCGGGTTCCGATGTCTGAGCCAAACGTGGAGACCATCCTCGCCCGCACCTTCCAGGCCCGCCGCGACTGGGCGGCGCAACCCGTCGAGCGCCGGTGCGAGGTGCTGCGGGCGGCCGCCACGGCCCTGCGGAGCCGCCGCGACAGCTTGGCCCGGTTCATCACCAGCGAGATGGGTAAGCCGCTGCGCGAGTCGGTCGCCGAGGTGGAGAAGTGCGCGAGCACGTGTGACTACTACGCCGACGCGGCGCCCTCGATGCTGGTTCCGCGAGCGGTGGCGACCTCGGCGGCCGAGAGCCGGGTGACCTTCGAGCCGCTGGGCACGGTCCTGGCCGTCATGCCGTGGAACTTCCCGCTCTGGCAGATCGTGCGGGCGGCCGTGCCGGCGCTGGCGGCCGGCAACGCGTTCGTCGTCAAGCCGGCGCCGATCACCGGCGGGTCGGCGGTCGCCCTGGCCGGATCGTTCGCCGCGGCCGGCCTGCCGCCGGGCCTGTTCGAGGTGCTGGTCGTCGACGAGCCGAAGACCGCGGAGACCGTGCGCGACCTGCTGGCCGACGACCGGATCGACGCGGTCACGTTTACCGGCAGCGAGGCCGCCGGTGCGGCGATCGCCTCCGCGGCCGGCGCCGCGGTCAAACCCTCGGTGCTGGAGCTGGGCGGTTCCGACGCTTTTGTCGTACGCGCGGACGCCGACCTCGCGGTCGCGGTGAGTCAGGCGGTCCGTTCCCGGTTCCTCAACGCCGGCCAGAGCTGCATCGCCGCGAAGCGCTTCATCGTCGACGTGTCGGTGGCCGAGGAGTTCACTACCGCGCTCGGTGTCGCGGTGAGCAAGCTGGTCGTCGGCGACTCGTTCGACCCCGGCACCGACATCGGCCCGCTCGCCCGCCCCGACCTGGTCGACACCCTCGACCGCCAGGTGCGGGAGTCGGTCGCGGCCGGCGCCCGTCTGGTCACCGGGGGAGAGGCGTTGCCCGGCGGCTTCTACCGGCCGACCGTGCTCGCCGACGTGCGGCCCGACATGGCGGTCTGCGCCGAGGAGACGTTCGGCCCGGTCGCCGCCGTGCTGGTCGCCGCGGACGACGACGATGCGGTCCGGCTGGCCAACGCGAGCCGCTGGGGCCTGGGCGCCAGCGTGTGGAGCGCCGACGCTGCCGCCGCGCGCGAGGTCGCCGCCCGGCTGCGGTCCGGCGCGGTGTTCGTCAACGCCGTCGTCGCCTCCGACCCCCGGCTGCCGTTCGGCGGCACCGGAAAGAGCGGCTTCGGCCGTGAGCTGGGCCCGGAGGGGCTGCTCGCCTTCGTCAACGTCAGAACCTGGTGGATCGAGTCCGGAGAAGCCCATGCCTGAAGCACCCCTCGCCCCGTCCCTGCTGGTGCGCAGCGCCGACGTCGCCCCGTTCTCCCGCGGGGGCGGCGCCGTCACGACGCCCCTGATCGGCAAGTGGAACACCACCTACTCCTCGGTCACGACCGGGTTCACCACGCTGCCGCCCGGCGTCGGCATCCCGATGCACTCCCACAACGTCGAGGAGTGCGTCCTCGTGCTGGAGGGCGAGGCGACCGTGACCATCGGCGACGATCAGTTCGACGTCGAGGCCGGGGTGACCACGTGGGTGCCGGCCGGCGTCCCGCACTGCTTCACCAACCGTGGCGACACCCCGATGCGGATCTACTGGGTCTACGCGGGACTGCTCGTCACCCGCACCATCACGGCCACCGGCGAGACGGTCGAGCACCTCTCCGACCGGGACCGCGGGGCGTCCGTAGCGGCTGCCGAAATCCGGTGACCGAGCGCGGCTTCTTCTCCGACAACCAGGCCGGCGCCCACCCGGAGGTGCTGGCCGCGGTGCAGGCCGCGAACGAGGGGCACGTGCGCTCGTACGGCAGTGATCCCTGGACCCAGGAGCTGCAGGACGTCGTCCGGGACCGCTTCGGCTCCGAGGCGAGCGCGTTCCCGGTGTTCAGCGGCAGCGCCGCGAACGTGCTCGCGCTGCAATCGGTGGTGCCGCCCTGGGGCGCGGTCATCACCGCCGCCGGGGCGCACGTGCACGAGGACGAGAGCACGGCGGCGGGCGCGGTCGGCGGGTTCCGGACGATCGCGGTCGAGACCACCGACGGGCGGCTCACCCCGGAGCTGATCGCCGCCCGCGACTGGGGGATCGGTGATGTCCACCGGGCCCAGCCGAGTGCGATCTCGATCGCCCAGTGCACCGAGGTCGGCACGACCTACACGCCCGAGCAGATCGCCCGGCTGGCCGGCTACGCGCACGCCAACGGCATGGCGCTGCACGTCGACGGCGCCCGCCTCGCCAACGCGGCCGCCCACCTCGGCGTCCCGCTCGCGGCGATCACGACCGACGCCGGAGTCGACGTCGTCTCGCTCGGCGGCACCAAGAACGGGCTGCTCTACGGCGAGGCGGTCGTGGTGACGAACGCGGGCCGGGAGGCCGCGGCCCGGGCCCTGCCGTTCCTGCGGATGCGGGGCCTGCAACTCGCCTCCAAGATGCGGTTCATCTCGGCGCAGCTGGTCGCGCTCTACGGCGGCGACCTGTGGCTGCGCCTCGCCGGGCACGCGAACGCGATGGCCCGGCGCCTCGCCGACCAGGTCGGCGGGCCTGACGGCGTCGAGATCACGCACGATGTCGAGAGCAACGGCGTCTTCGCGAGCCTCGACCGGAAGGTCGCCGACCGGCTGCGGTCGCGCTACCGCTTCGCCGACTGGGACATTGCCCGGTCGGAGGTCCGCTGGATGTGCGCCTTCGACACGACCGAGGCGGACGTCGACGCCTTCGCCGCCGCCTTGCGCGAGGAACTCAAGCAGGGCGCCGGCGATCCCGCCCACACCGCCGTCGCGCCGGAAGAGGGGGACAAGTGAACCGTTGCGAGCCCGGCGAGGTCGGGCTGTCCGCCGACCGGCTGGCCGACCTGACCCGGCTCACCCGCCGCTACGTCGACGAGGGCAAGCTGCCCGGCGTCCTCACGCTGGTCGCCCGGCACGGCCGCGTCGCCCACCTGGACACCTACGGCTACGCCGAGGACACGATCTTCCGGATCTACTCGATGACCAAGCCGATCGCCAGCGTTGCGCTGATGACCCTGTACGAGCAGGGCGCGTTCCTACTCGAGGACCCGGTGGCCGACTACCTTCCGGCGCTGCGCGGCCGGCCGGTGTTCGCCGGGGGGACCGCCGATCACTACGAGGTGCGTCCGGCCGCGCGGGAGATGACCGTCCTCGACCTGCTGCGGCACACCTCGGGGCTGATCGCGCGTTCGTACCGCACGCCGCTGGGCGAGCTGTACCGCCGGCACGGCGTCGCCGACATGGCCGGGGACAGCGACCTGGCCGCGACCGTGGACCGGTTGGCCGGGGTCCCGCTGGCCTGCGACCCCGGCTCCGAATGGATCTACGGCATCTCGACCGACCTGGTCGGCCGGCTGTGCGAGGTGCTCAGCGGGCAGCGCTTCGACGACCTCCTGGCCGAGCGGATCTTCCGGCCGCTGGGCATGACCGCCACCGGTTTCAGCGTCGGCCCGGCAGACAAGGACCGCCTCGCCGCGGCCTACCGGGCGGCTGACGGCATGCCGCGGTACGAGCCGCTGGACGATCCGTACGAGTCTTCGCGCGCTTATCTCTCCGGCGCCGCCGGGCTGGTCTCGACCGCCCGCGACTACCACCGCTTCGCCTCGATGCTGCTCGGCGGTGGCGAGCTCGACGGCGTGCGGGTGCTCGGTCCCCGCACCGTCGACCTGATGACGATCAACCACCTGCCCGGCGGCGCCGAGATCAACCAGATCGGCACCCACGGCGGCGAGACCCGGCCGGCCGGGCACGGGTTCGGGCTCGGGTTCGCGGTGGTGCAGGATCGGGCGCGGGCGGAGACCGTGGCGACGCCGGGCGAGTACTCGTGGGGCGGCGCCCTGTCGACCTGCTTCTTCGCGAGCCCGGCCGACGACCTGTTCGTGCTGTTTCTGACCCAGCTGCGCCCGTCCGCGACCTACCTGCGGATCCGGCGGGAGTTGCGCTCGATCGCCTACGCCGCAGTGGTTGACTGACCGGAGCCGTCGGCTCGCGGATCGCTGCCGACTGAAAGCGTGCCGTCGTCCGCGATCGCGACGATGTTGGCGTGCCCGAGTTCGAATTCCAGGCGCGGCACGCGGGTGACCGCGAACCCGTCCGAGCGCAACCCCGCGACGATGCCCGGTTCGAGGTCGTCGTCGGCGTAGACCTGGTCGGGCGCGTCGTCCGGTTCGCGTGCCCCCAGGGTCCATCGTGGTGCGGCCACGGCCTCCTGCGGTGTCGCGCCGGCGAGCAGGTTCCGCAGGAGTTGCAGGTGGATCTGCGGCTGGGCCTGCCCGCCCATCGTCGCGTTCACCCAGTGCAGTCCTCCGTCGCGGGTGACCAGCACCGGCATCAGCGTGTGCGGCGGCCGGCGGCCGGGGGCGATCGCGGCGGCGGCGTGCGGGTCGAGCGAAAACGCCGTGCCTCGGTCCTGAAGCAGGATACCGGTCTCCGGTTCGAGGACGGCTGCCCCGAACCCGTGGTAGACGCTCTGGATCAGCGACACGGCGGTGCCGTCGGTGTCGGCGGCGGCGATGCCGATCGTGTCCCCGGTCGGATACGGCCGTCCCGAGGCCTGTGCCGGACCGGTTCGCGGGTCGGCGAGGGTCTGGTCGCGCAGCGCGATGCCGTCGGCGAACATCCGGGCGATGAAGCCGGGCGTCGGCTCGGATCCCAGCCGGCTCAGCGTGTCGAGGAAGCTCAGCAGCAGGAAGCCCTGCGTGTTGGGTGGGCTCGTGTGCACGGTCAGGCCGGCGAACTCCCCGCTGATCGGGTCGGTGACCTCGGGCTCGTACGCGGCCAGGTCGTCGAGTCCGAGCGGGCAGCCCAGGGCGGCCAGGCCGTCGGCGAGTGTCGCGCCGACGGAGCCGCCGTAGAGCTCGGCCGGTCCCCGTTCGGCGATCGCGGCCAGCGACTCGGCCAGCCGCGGTTGGCGCAGCGTGGGGCCGGGCGGCAGGAAGACGGCCGCGCAGCCCGGGTCGGCGGCCAGGTCAGCGGTGTACTCGACGACGGCCCGGTCGAGCGACCGCGCAACCGGCACGCCCTCGCGGGCACATCCGATCGCCGGGCGCAGCAGCTCGGCCCACGGACGGCGGGCGCCGAGCCGGGCCAGTTCGGCCCAGCCTGCGACCGCGCCCGGGACGGTGATGACGTGCGGTCCGCGGACCGGCAGGCGGGTGCCGTACCGCTCGCGCAGTGCGTCGGGATCGACGCGGGCCGGCGCCGGTCCGGTGGCGTTGACGCACCGGATGGCGCCGTCCGGCGACCGGACGAGAGCGACGAGGTCGCCGCCGATCGTCACGTTGTGCGGATAGACCACCGAGAGGACGGCGGCCGCGGCGAGGGCCGCGTCGACGGCGCTGCCGCCCTGGCGGAACGCGTCGGCGCCGGCCTCGGTGGCGAGCACATGAGGGGTGGCGAGAGCACCCCGCCGGGCGGTCATTTGCCGGCGCGGGTCGTGAGCAGGCGCAGCGACCGGGCGAGGAACGCGTCCACGGCCGAGCGGACGGCGAGCCCGCTGTGCGCGGCGTCCGGGACGACGTCGAACTCGACGTCGAGTCCGTGGGCCCGGAAGCTGCGTTCCAGGGTGCGTAGCCGTTCGATCCGGGTGTCACCGGTCAGTTCGACGCCGTCCATCCAGTTCGAGTCGCCCGGGTTGTTGATTTCCCAGGTCTCGACGTCGTTGGCGCCGACGACCATCTGGATCGAGACGTTCCGGATGGCCTCGATGTCCGGAGCGGCCCCGAAGATCTCGGCCATGCCCTGCGTGCCCAGCCACCACGGCAGCGTGTCGTCGAGCTGGGTGATCCGGCCCGGCGCGCCGATCGAGATCGCCGCGAGACGGTCCGGATGCAGGTAGAGGAACCGGTGCGCGAACTGGCCACCGCCCGAGAAGCCGTACATCAGGAACTTCCCACCCATGACCGGGAACCGCTCGGCGACCTCGTCCACGATCCCCAGCAGCAGCAGGTCGAACCGCATCTCCCCGTACGCCAGGAACTTGAAGTTGTGCAGGTCGTCCGGATCGCCGATGCCGGCCGGGAAGAGCGGGGCCACCACCGCGCAGCGATGCTGGTCGCAGAAGTCCCGGAAGGCGTCGCGGTAGCGGGCGGCGGTGCGGGCCGTGCCGTGCTGGAGGACGATGAGCGGGAAGCGCTCCGGGTCCCCCTCGGCCCGTTTCGGGATGTAGAGGCAGTAGGACACCCGCTGATCGGCCTGACTGGCGAAGATCGGTGTAGCGCCGGTGAAATAGGTCAGTGTGGGGTGCCGATTCTCGTCGCTGGGCATGCTGTGGTGGCGTCCGTCCTGAGCTCGGGGGAGGGTGGGCAGAGTGGGCGGTCGTCAGCTAGCGGCCGACGGCGCGGGGTTGGCCTTCGGGTCGGCCTCGACCTGCGCCTTCAGGGTCGGCCAGGTGGAATACAACGAGGTCGGGAACGGCAGTCCGAGCACGCCGAGGTACTGGTCGTACAGCTTGAGGAAGGTCCCGTCCTCGACCAGCTTGGCGAGTTGCGCCTCGTAGTCGGTCTGGAAGGTCTTCAGGTTCTTGTTGATCGCGATCTCGCCGGGCGTGGTCTGTTGCGCGGTGAACGCGATCTTGAACTTGCTCGACGACGTCTTCATCAGCGTGCTCGCCTGGGTGCCGCCGAGGACGATGGCGTTCACGTTGCCCGCCTCGAGCTGGCTGATGGCGGCGCTGTTGGACGCCTCCGACACGAGCTTGGCCTGGGCGAGCGACTTCTCGGCGTAGTCGTACTGGGTGCTGTTGGCGCCCGCGCCGACGCGCTTGCCGGTCAGGTCGGCGGCGCCGGTGACCGCCGAGTCCTTGCCGACGATGACCGCGTTCGTACCGTAGTAGATCGGCTTGGTGAAGTAGACGCTCTTGGCGCGCTCCGGGGTCGCGACCAGGCCGATCGAGAGCAGGTCGTACTTGTTCGCGGTGATGCCGGCGAAGGCGCCGTTGAGGTCGGTCGACTTGTAGGCGATCTTCAGGCCCAGGTTCTTGGCGATGATGTTGTTGAGGTCGACCAGCAGCCCGACCGGCTTGCCGCTGGCGTCGACCGAGGCGAACGGCACGCCGCCCGCGGTCAGGGCGGAGGTGATGGTGCCGCCCTGGGCCAGGCCGTACTTGTTGGAGCCGTCACTCTTGCTGTCGTCGGAACCGCATCCCGCGGTCACCGCGGCGAGGGCTATCGCCAGCACTCCGGACGAGATCCATCGCAGTCGTCGAACGGACATCGCTTTGTCTCCTTATGGATTCACAAGACCTTTGAGAGGAAGTCCTGCAGCCGGCGGGTCTGCGGGCTGCTCAGCATCTGTTCGGCCGGACCGGTCTCGGCGACCCGTCCCTCGTCCATGAACACGACGCGGTCGGCACCCTCGCGGGCGAAGCCCATCTCGTGGGTGACGACGAGCATCGTCATGCCGGAGCCGGAGAGGTCGCGCATGACCGCGAGAACCTCTTTGACCATCTCCGGATCCAGGGCCGAGGTGGCCTCGTCGAACAGCATGATTTCCGGTTGCATCGCCAGGGCCCGGGCGATCGCCACCCGTTGCTGCTGGCCGCCGGACAACTTCGCCGGACGGTTGTGCGCGTGCCGGCTCAGGCCGACACGGTCCAGCAGGGTCACAGCACGTTGGTCTGCATCGCTCCGGCTCAGTTTCAGGACGCGTCGCAGCGGAACGGTGATGTTGCGCTGAGCGCTCATATGGGGGAAGAGGTTGAAGTTCTGGAAGACCATGCCGATCCGGGTGCGTGCGGAGTTGAGGTCGGTTCCCGTACGGGTGATGACCTCCCCGCCCACGCTGACGTCACCGGAATCCGGGGCCGACAGCATGTTCACGCAGCGCAGGAGCGTCGACTTCCCGGATCCGGACGGCCCGATCACGCAGACCGTCTCGCCTCGCCCGACCTCCAGGCTCACGTCCCGCAGGACCTTCACCGAGCCGAACGACTTGCAGACGTTGCGAAGTTGCAGATGGGGAGCGGCAGCGGTCGTCACAGCGAGGCTCCTTCGTGAGTGAGCTCGCCGGGTGCGGTGATCTCGGTCGGGACAGGGTGGTTGTTCCTGCCCTCGCGCAGCCGCCGGTCGAGGTAGTTCACGGCGTACGTCAGGGGGATCGTGATCAGCAGGTAGCAGATCGCGGTGGCGGTGTAGGCGGACGAGTTGTAGGTGACCGCCTGCCGCTGTGCGGCGATGAAGTAGAGCTCGCGCTGGCCGAGGGTGAGGCCGAGCAGGTACACCAGGGCGCTTTCCTTGATGGCGACGATGAACTGGTTGGCCAGCGCCGGCAGCACGTTGCGGATGCCCTGGGGAATGATGATGATGATCAACGTCTGCAGGTACGTCATGCCGAGGCTCCGGCCGGCCTCGGTCTGCCCGGTCGGCACGCTCTGGATGCCGGACCGGAAGATCTCGCAGATGTAGGCGGCGCTGATCAGGCCGACCGCGACCACCGCGTAACCCAGCGGGGACGTGCCGAACGGCTTGACCCCGGCGAGGGGGAGGCCGATGCCGACCAGGCTGACCGTGACGATGGCGGGCATGCCGCGCAGGATGTCGACGTAGAGCCGGGCGGGCAGGCGGATCCACCACTTCGGAGCGATCAGCAGCACCGAGAGCAGGAGCCCCAGCACCAGACCCAGCAGCAGCGCGAGACTCGCGATGATCAGTGTGTTGCGCAGCCCTTCCGTCAAAAGGTCGGGCAGCACTGCGCGGATCTCCGACCAGTCGAAGAACGTATGCACAATTTTGTTCACGAGCCATCCTCTCCGGCGTGAGTCGAGGATCAACGTAAGTGCTGGTCAGCTGGCCTGGTTGTAGGCGCTGTTACAGTTGCCGACGTATTTGAAGCACTATGTAGTGCCAACTACGTCTACGTCAAGTGGGGTCATGAACGCTACGAACGAATCCGGTGCCACGCTGGAGGAGCGGGTCGTCTCCCGCCTGGCCACGATGTCGCGCGCCGAACGCCAGGTCGCCGAGTACCTGCGCAACCACCAGCAGGACGCGGTCTTCGCCAGTGCGGACGAGATCGGCGCCGCATCGGGAACGAGCGATGCGACCGTCGTGCGTACGGCGAAAGCTCTGGGCTATTCCGGTCTGACCGAACTGAAACAGTTGGTCGGCCAGGAGATGCTCAAGAAACCCAAGCCCTCGGAGCGGCTCTACCAGGGGATCGAGGAGGTCGGGGCGCGGCCGTCGTCGCTGCTCGACCGGCTGTTCCGCGAGACCTACGAGCGCCTGGGCGAGACCGAGCGCCAGCTCTCGAACGAGGACTTCGTGCGGGCTCTCGACATCCTGGCCGGCGCCCACCGCACGCTCTGCTTCGGCATCGGCCCGTCGGAGGGCAACGCCCACTACCTCGCGCTGCGGCTGGCGCGCCTCGGCTATCCCGCGACCGGCACCGGGGCCACCGGCTTCCGGCTCGCCGACGACCTGCTGATGCTCACCGGGTCGGACGCCGTCGTGATGTTCTCGCCGGCCCGGCTCCTGCGCGAGCACGAGGTGATCCTGTCGCGGGTCGAGTCGGTCGGTGCCAAGTCGATCCTGATCACCGACTCGCTCGCGCCGCTGCTCGGCGACCGCGTCGACCTGGTCCTGCAAGCGGCGTACTCGCAGAGCGGCTTCGTCGGCGAGGCGTTCACCTCGATGATCATCGCGGACGCGCTGTTCCTCGGGCTCGCCGCCCGCGACGAGGGCCTGACCACGAGCCGGTCCGATCTGCTCACCAATTTGCGCTCGGAACTGATCAAGTCGGACAGTCGCGATCTGGTCAGTCGATCCAAGCGTCGCCCCCGCTGAGGTTGTCGATTGAGCGATCCATTGACATCGCTGTAGTAGCTGCTACGTTGCTTCTCCATAGCGTAGTATTTGTTACAGCGATGCGAGGAGAGCTATGGCCGGGGTCGCTTCGACCGCCGACGGCGTGGCCGTCATCGGCGGAGGCAATCTAGGAGAAGCCCTGCTCACCGGCCTGCTCCGGGCCGGATTCCGCACCCCCGGGCAGGTCGCGCTCGTCGAACTCGACCAAGCCCGCGCCAGGCGGCTGCGGGACACCCCCGGACTCACCCTCGCCCGCGACGCCGGGCAGGCCGCCGACCGGGCCCGCACACTGGTCCTCGCGATCAAGCCGTACCAGGTCGACGCGGTCCTCGCCGACCTCGCCGGCCGGGTCACCGAGGACCATCTGATCGTCTCGGTCGTCGGCGGCGTCCCGATCGAACGCATCGAGAAAGGCCTCGGGGTGGCGGCCGCTGTCGTGCGCTGCATGCCCAACACGGCGATCGGGGTCGGAGCGGGTGTGACCGCGATCAGCCCCGGCGCCGGCGTCGACCCACACGAGGTCGAACTGGTCCGAGGACTGTTCGAGTCGGTCGGGGACGTCGTCCAGGTGCCGCAGACCCAGCTCGACGCCGTCACCGCCCTGTCCGGCAGCGGACCGGCCTACCTGTTGCTGGTCGCCGAGGCCCTGACCGACGCCGGGGTCCTGCTGGGACTGCCGCGTCCGCTCTCCGAATGGCTGGTCGACCGTACGGTCGCCGGAGCCGGAACGCTGCTGCGCGAATCATCCGACGACGCGGTCCGCCTGCGGGCGGCGGTGAGCAGCCCGGGCGGTACTACCGTGGCCGCGCTGCGTCAGCTCGAGGAGCGAGGCGTGCGGGCGGCGATGATCGCTGCCGCCGAGGCGGCCCGCGATCGTTCGGTCGAGCTGAGCCGCTGGGAGGGCCAGTGAACGCGATGCTCGGCGTGACCGACTATCACACCGCCGGCGAACCGTTCCGCATCGTCACCGCCGGCACCCCGGAGATCCCCGGGAAAACCGTCGCCGAACGCCGCGAGCGCGCCATCGCCGACGAACAGGTCCAGTTCACCCGCCGCCTGCTGGTGCAGGAACCGCGCGGGCACGCCGACATGTACGGCTGCTTCCTCGTCCCGCCCGACGACGACGGCGCCCAGCTCGGCGTCCTGTTCTGGCACAAGGACGGCTTCTCCACTGCCTGCGGCCACGGCACGATCGCGCTCGGCGCCTGGGCGGTCGACACCGGTCTGGTGCCGGCCGCCCACGACGGCGACACCACGGTCGTCATCGACGTGCCGTCCGGCCGGGTCAGCGCCCGGGTTACCCGCGTCGGCGGTCGCGTGACCACGGTGGCCTTCCGCAACGTGCCGTCGTCGGTGGTCGCCCGGGACATCGAGGTCCAGGTCGGCGACCGTACGGTCCGGGCCGACGTCAGCTACGGCGGAGCCCGGTACGCCTCGGTCCGCTCCGAGCTCCCCATCGAACCGGGAAACGTCACCGAGCTGACCGCCCTCGGACGCGCCGTGAAATGGGCGCTCGACGACCGCTTCGACGGCATCTACGGAACCATCCTCTACGAGAACCTGCCCAGGCACCCCCACGGGCCGGCCCAGCGCAACGTCACGATCTTCGCCGACGGTGAAGTGGACCGGTCGCCCTGCGGCTCCGGCACCTCGGCCCGGCTCGCCCTGCTCGCCGCCGACGGCCTGATCGGCCCGGACGAGTGGCTGCGGCACGAATCGATCATCGGCACCACCTTCCTCGGCCGGATCGTCGGCGAAGACCCGGCCGGCGTGGTGACCGAGGTCGAAGGCATGGCCTATCAGACCGGCGGCGCCACCTTCACGCTCGACGACCACGACCCGCTCGGCGCCGGCTTCGTGCTGCGCTGACCAGCCTTCCTGGAGTCTCCCGTGCTCGTACACGTCCTTGCGGCCACCGACCCCAACCCGCCTCCCGCCCTCTGGCGTGCCCTCACCGAGGTCGCGTTCTTCATCGGCCTGTTCGGCACGCTCGGCGTGACCCTGGTCTACGGCGCCGTCATCCGGCCGGTGCTCAACCGCCCGTCGGTCGACCCGGGCGACCGGACCGTCCTCACCCGGGCGGCAAACACGTTCATGGCGTGCATCGGCGTGTTCGCTCTGTTCGCCTTCTACCTGCAGATCGCCGGCAAGGCGGCCCGGGTCAAGGGTAAGGAGATCCCGTTCAGCCACGCCCTCGCGCCGTCCGCGATCTGGCATTACGTCAGCGCACCGGGCAAGAAAGGCGAATGGATCTCGTCCGGCGCCGAGGCGCTCGTTCAGTACTCGCTCTGGGCGGTCGCCGCGATCCTGCTGATCCTTCTCTTCCTCCCGCGAGCCCGGACCGCGCTTCTCGTCTGGTCGTCGTTCATCGTCGCGGTGATCGGCGTCCAGGTGCTCAGCGTGCCGACCGACTTCGGCAAGTACAGCTTCGACGGCTTCCTCGACGACAACCTGACCCACGTGCACATCATCTCCAACGCCACCTGGACCGGCGGCATCGTCACGCTGGTCGTGCTGGCGGCCCGGTCGCGGCAGCTGACGTCGTCGGCCGGGCTCACCTGGGCGCAGCTGTGGACGCGGTTCAGCAAGGTCGCGCTGACCACCGTCGGCTGCACGCTGATCACGGGTTCTTGGCTGGCCTGGAGGTTCGTCGGCTCCCCGCGCGAACTGTTCACCACCGAGTTCGGGCACGTGCTGCTCATCAAGATCAGCCTGGTGGTGACCATGATCGCGATCGGCGGGGTGAACGAGTTCCTCATGATGCCCCGCATCGCCCGGGCACGGACGGCCGGTGATGACCGGTCGGTGTTCCGGCTCGCGCTCAAGGTCTTCCCGCGGCTGGTCGCGGTGGAGGGGCTGCTCGCGGTCGGCGTGCTGGTGGCGATCACCTTCTTGACCGGGTCGTCGCGTGACGAGGGCGGGGATCCGACGCCCGTCGTCAATGGTGGGGTGCTGGCGATCGGGGCGGTGATGGCGGTGTTGCTGGCCGCTTCGTTGATCGCTACCGCCAAGGTGTCCGATCGGTTGGCGCGCGCTTCGTCGGCTGCGCCTTCGCCGGCTGTGAAGGCGTCTTCGGTGGCGTGAGTCCTCGGGCGTGGCGGGTCGTGGGGCGCGTGGTCTAACCCTCGGCCGGGCCAAGGCAGTCCCGACTAATAGCGTGATATAGCGTCAGGTCACGGTCGCGACCGGGGACTGAGCCGATGCCGTCAGTTTCCGGTCAAAATCAAGCCGCCGTCGACGGTGAGGACGGTGCCGGTGACGAAGTGGTTCTCCATCAGATAGAGGTGTGCCGCGGCGATCTGCTGCGGCTCACCGATCGCGCCGGTGAGCGCGCGCCGCGCGAAGGTGTCGAACACCGCCGTGCGCTGGGGTTCGGGGACAGCGTCCCACAGCGGGGTGCGGACGGCGCCACAGCGAACGGCATTGACCCGGACGGGGGCTAGGTCGACGGCGAGTCCGCGGGTGAGGCCCTCGGTTGCCACGGATCCGGCGCAGGCCAGAGCGGCCCCGGGGACCGGGCGGACGCCGACCGTCCCCGAGGTGAGGGTGATCGAGCCGCCGGGGCGGATGCGCGGGGCGGCGTGCTTGGCCACGGCGACTGCCCCCCAGAACCGCACGTCGAAGGTGCGACGGGCCCCGTCGAGCGGGAGTTGCTCGAGCGCGCGGCGCTCGGGCTGGTCTCCGGCGGTGAACACTATGTGGTCGAGTTCGCCGACCCGGGCGAACAGGTCGGCGACAGCAACCTCGTCGCGCACGTCGAGTGCGGCGCCGCTGCACGAGTCCGGCAGTTCGGCGAGCGCGGCGTCGATGCGCTCCGTGCTGCTTGAGGCGATGGTGACTACGGCGCCGGCTCCCGCTGCCGCGTGGGCCGTGGCCAGTCCCATGCCGGAACTGCCGCCGATGACGACGATGCGTTGACCGGTAAGTGCCATGGTGCGCCTCCTGAGTTCGCCACGGTGATGGCTCATTGAGACATCAACGTAGCACCTGATGTCTCAATGAGCCATCACTGCTAGAATCCGGGTTATGCCGCGTTGGGAGCAGGGAGCGGAGGAACGGCTGCGAGAGGCGGCGCTAGCGCTGTTTCTGGAGCACGGGTACGAGAACGTCACCGTCGCGCAGATCACCGAGCGCGCCGGGCTGACGCGTCGCACGTTCTCCCGCTACTTCGCCGACAAACGCGACGTACTCTTCGCTGGCTCTGATCAGCTTCCGGCCGCGCTCGCCGACGCCGTGTTGAAGGCCGACGCGGGGCTCACGCCATTCGAAGCCCTGCTCACCGCCCTTGAGCGGGTCGGCGACGCGCTGGCGGCTCGAGTCGCCGCGCATGCCGCGCAGCGACAGGCGATCGTCGACAGCAGCGCCGATCTGCAGGAGCGCGGCCGGACCAAGTTCGCCGCCGTCTGCGACGCCCTGGAGGCAGCTCTACGGCAGCGCGGGGCCGCCCCGCCGACGGCAGGCCTGTTGGCGAACGTCGGCGTCGCCATCTTCCGGGCCGCGTTCGGGCGCTGGGCCGAGGATCCGGACGCCGCTGCCTACTCGGCCCGGGTGCGCGAAGCCGCCGACGAACTCACCCACGCACTCGACCGTCGCTGACCAACCGGCTCGAACCCGAATCGCCGGGGACCGATCGGGTGTTGCGGTGGCCGCTGAACACCTTCGCGCCGCATCTACTCCGCCACGGGTGAGCCGGACTCATCCGGATCCGCCCGACAGTGGCTCGGCACCGATCGGATCGCGGGCTGTGTCGGCCGCCATGGTCGGCCCGCGACGGATGAAGATCAGCTCGTGTGCCGAAGGAGAAACCGCATGGCCAGGACAGCCACCAAACTGACCGACGAGGACGTGCAGCGCGACGTCCTGCGAGAACTGAAGTGGGACGCCCGGGTGTCACCCAACGAGATCGGGGTCGCGGTCGAGAAGGGCGTGGCGACCTTGACCGGCTCGGTGGACAGCTTCTACAAGAAATGGGCCGCGGAACGGGCGGCGTTGCGCGTCGACGGGGTCGAGGCGGTGGTCAACGAAATCGAGGTGCGGCTGCCGGGCGACGAGGAGCTCACCGACAAGGGCATCGCGCAGGCGGCGGCCCGGGCTTTGGAGCTCGACTCCCTGGTCCCCGTGGATACCGTCAAGATGTCCGTCTCCGGCGGCTGGGTCACCCTCCAGGGCGAGGTCGAGTGGGACTACCAGCGCCGGGAGGCCGAGCGCGTCGTCCGTACGCTGGCCGGCGTCAAGGGCGTCACCAACGTGATCGAGGTGCGTCCGCGCACCGGGCCGGCGCCCGACGAGCTCGAGAAGCAGATCCAGGAAGCTCTGGTACGCAGCGCGGAAACGGACGCCGAGAAGATCGACGTGAAGGTGGAGGGGCACAGGGTGATCCTCACCGGCACCGTACGCGCCTGGGCGGAACGGCAGGAGGCCGAGCGTGTGGCGTGGTCGGCGCCCGGTGTCACCGCGGTCGAGAACCGGATCGTGATCAAGCCGTGAGACGTCAGCGTGTCTCGAGCGTCTCGGCCGGGGGAGGCGCGCTCATCCCGGCGCCGCCACTGCTGACGGCGCCGTGTGATCGGAGAACGGAGGCCCAGGCGTGAAGAAGATCGCACAGATCGTCCCGGCGTCCCCCGGGTGGTACGCCCGCTGGCGGCTGACCCCGGAGAACACGATGTGCTACCCGGTCACCGTGTGGGCGGTCGTCGACCACGCGGACCTGAGCAGCCGGCACGTCGTCGGCGTGGACGCCGGCGGTCAGTGGCCGGGCGGCCCCGACAACGATGCCGGCGCCGACTTCATCCGATACATCTATCAGGCGCCCGACGACGGCCGGCCGGCGGACTTGTTCAACCCGGTTGAGCCCGGGTCGGAGGGCCGGTGACGACGGCGTTCAGCACGGGTGGGCGGCCGCCCGGTGCGGGCGGCCGCCGGTCGGCTAAGGCGACCTCTTGCAGGTCCGTACGGGCTCCTCGATGTGCGCCGTCTTGGGCAGCACATAAGCGCTCGTTCTGACCGTTCCGGCCGTGGTGAACCTCAGGGTGAGCGGGACCTCGGTGCCCGCCAGGACTTCCCGGGTCGCGGCGACGAGTAGCACGTCGTACGGGTCGAACGGCTGCACGCCGCGCTCAGCCGGCGCCGGGTCGTCGGCCGGGGCAATCGGCAGACGGCTGACCACGTCGGGCTTGCTGTCGCAGTTGCGGTCCCAGCGGATCTCGGCTTTCCGGGCGTCCGGCGTGGATGCCGCCACCAGCGCGTCGGGCGCTCGGCCGAGGTTGACGATGGTGAGTATGACGCGCAGATCGGCACCCTTCGGATATCCGTCCCCGGACGGCGCCGGCACATGCACGGCGAGCAGGTGCAGGTTGCCGGCGAGGGTGTCGACGCCTGTGTCGTTGACGTTTCCGGCCGGCGGCGACGATGCGGTGCCGCAGGCGCCGACCGCGAACGCGGTGACGAGCGCGATCCGGGCCGGCGCCTTGAGGCGCGACGCTGCTGTGACCATGGTCAGACCACGCCGTGCAGGGCGTCGCGGACACGATCGACGGTCTGCGGGATCGTGGCGGCCTCGACCCGGTCGTCGTCCCCGAGCGCGGCAGCGGGTGTACGCGCGTCGGTCGCCCGGGCGTCGGCCGGTTCCGGGTCGAGCTCGGGCCAGTGCCGGCTGTGCTTGTCGGTGGGCAGTCCGAAGTGGTCCAGCGGATCGAACACGAGATAGTCCTTGGCGTCGCGGATAAGGGGGCAGCCCGATGCTGTGCCGGCCCGGGGCGAGAACGGCTCACCCGGATCAGGTGGTTTCGCCCCGCGGGAGCCGGAGATCCGGCGGCGCTCAGACGTAGTTCTCGTCGACGTAACACCAGCGCCAGTCCTCACCCGGCTCGTACGACTCGACGATCGGGTGCCCGATCGTGGCGGCGTGCTGACGCGCGTGCTTGAGCGGCGAGGAGTCGCAGCAGCCCACGTGCCCGCAGGTGAGGCACAACCGCAGATGTACCCACGGCGTACCGAGCTGCAGGCACTCGGCGCAGCCCTCGGGGGGCGTCGGTGTCACCGGCCTGATCATGACGACATGCGGATCGGAGAGAGTGGTCATCACAGCGTCCTGCATTTCGATAGGAAGCGATCGGGTGTCCCGCGGCGCACTGCCGCGTGTCGTTCGTCAGGCGGTGGCCGGCCGATGGCCGCCGGGGATGTGCTGGTGGGCGTGGACCTGCCGGTAGACGCGGATGCCGAGCGCGATCGTCGCGACGCCGTAGATCAGGGCGTAGATGCCGATCATCGTGATCACGGCGAGCGCGCCGGTGCCCGGCCAGATGACGAGCAGCACGCCGAAGATGATCGACAGCACGCCGCCGAGGCCGAGGAGCCACTCGTTGCGGATCTGCCGCCGCAGCCGGAACGACGCCACGATCTGCGCGATGCCGGTGACCACCGCCCAGGCGGCGATCAGCCACAGCAGGGCGAGCGTGGTGACGCCGGGCCAGGCGAAGGTGAGCACGCCGATGACGATGCCGGCGAGGCCCTGCACCGCGACCCAGGCGCGACTGCCGGCGTCGCCGCGGCCGCCGGCGATCGCGGTCGCGACGTTGAGTAGGCCGTCGACCAGCACGTACGCACCGAAGAAAATGACCAGTACCAGGAGCGTCGCGGCCGGCCAGACCAGTGCCAGCAGGCCGAAGATCACGGCTGCGACGCCGCGGAGAACGGTGGCCCACCAGAGCTGGGACAAGGTATCCAACATGGTTCGTTCCCTAAGATCGAAGTTGTTCGGGGTTGCTGCCCTGGATGCCCGGGGCAGCGGGGTGTGGCTGATGGTTGGTTGCCGTGGTGGTGGCTCGGAA
>NZ_JBFBAD010000110.1:0-2122 GCF_040682075.1 Actinoplanes sp. NPDC051411
CCGCATCGGATGGCGCAGCTTGGTCGCGACGACGACGTCGTCGCGGTTGGCGAAGTCGTTGAGGGCGCGGCCCAGGATCTCTTCGCTGGAGCCGTACGAATACATGTTGGCGGTGTCGAAGAAGTTGATGCCGGCCTCGAGGGCGTGCCGGATCAGCGGGCGGGCGGCCTCCTCGCCGAGCGACCAGACCGGGTGGCCGCGGCCGGGGTCGCCGTAGGTCATCGCGCCGATGGCGATCGGCGACACGTCGAGGCCGGTGGTGCCGAGCTTGAGGTAGCGCATGCTTCTCCCCTATCGTGGCCGCAATGGAGCGGAGACTTCTCCGCATACGGTACTGGAGAACTCTCCGCATAGCCAGGGGGTCACCGTGGTCCGCTCGGACGCCCGCGAGAACCGGGACCGCATCCTGGCCGCGGCCCGCCAGGCCTTCGCCGAGGACGCCGACACCTCGATGAACCAGATCGCCCAGCGGGCCGGCGTCGGCCCCGGCACCCTCTACCGCAACTACCCCAACCGGGAGGCCCTCGTCCTGGCCATCTACCAGGACGAGGTCGACCGGCTCACCGGGTCCGTGCCCGAGCTCCTGGCCATGCTGGGACCGCGGGAGGCGCTGCGGCACTGGACGGTCGAGTTGGTCAGCGCGATGCGCAAGAAGCACGGGCTCGGCGACGCGCTCAGCCCGGGCGCCCACCGCACGATCACCGAGAACACGTACGGGCCGGTCATCGCCGCGATCACCCGGCTGCTGGACGCCGGCAAGCGCGACGGAACCATCCGCGACGACGCCGACCCGGGAGACTTCCTGCAGTTCACCGGGGCCCTCTGGCGGTCGGCCCCGGAACGGTCCCGGCCCATGCTCAGCCTGATCCTCGACGGCCTCACCCCACAGACCGGAGAGGTCTCCGATAAATCTGATCGCCCGCGGCATCCTTCGTCCCCGTAGCCTGGTCGCATGACCTCGTGGCAGGAGTTCGCGCAGGCGGAACCGGCGTTCGCCGAGCGGGTGCGGGGGCTGTTCGACGCCCAGCGGCACAAGACACTGGCGACGCTGCGGGCCGACGGCTCACCCCGCATCTCGGGCATCGAATGCGCCTTCGAGAACGGCGAACTGGTGTTCGGCTCGATGCCGCACTCCCGCAAGGGTGCCGACCTGCTGCGTGACCCGCGGTTCGCCCTGCACGGCGGCACGGTCGACCCGGTCGAGGGCGCCGAGGGCTCCTGGCCGGGCGAGGCCAAGATCTCCGGCCGGGTGGTCGCCTCCCCGGGACCCGACGGCGACCGCTTCCGGGCCGACATCGCCACGGTCGTCCACACCCACCTCGATCCCGCGGCGACAGTGCTGGTCGTCGAATGGTGGACCCCCGGCCGCGGGCTCCGGACGGCCGAGCGGGCCTAGGCCGTGTCGAAGTGGACGATCACGATCTCGTCGTCCGGCTGGAGGTCCGGGTAGTAGTCGCGCAGCCCGGGCAGCACGCCGGCCGCGTCGGCGAAGCCGTCCTCCCGGGCCTCGTCGTCGGTGACGCGGTTGACCGGCTTGGCCACGGCCGAGGTGATGCGGCCCGGCAGGTGAACCTCGTCGCCCGACCCGAACACCAGCACGGCCGGCCCGATCTGGACCGGGTCCCGGAAGCGCATCGTCACCCGCTTGCGGCCGTCGCGCACCGCGGGAAGGTGCGTGGCCCGGAACGTCAGGCGCTGCACCGGCGGCCGGAGACCGGCGCGCGTGAGGATGTCGACGATGGTGCCGGCCTTGGCGGCCACGTACCGGGCCATCGAGAGCGGATGGGCGGCGGCGGCCGCGAGCTTGCAGGCGGCGTAGCGGTCGCGGTCGGCCGGATGGGCGCGGAGCCAGTCGCGGAACACCAGGTGGCGGAGGTGTTCGTCGCAGTCGGGGCCGAAGACGTGCACGTTCGCGTCGTGGGTCTCCGTCCACAGGCAACGGTGCCCATACCAGTGGGGCTCCCGCGAGGCGAGGGTGAGGCCGGCCGCGGACAGGGCGGGGACGTAGGCGTCCTCGTCGGCCGGGTCCGCGACGATCAGGTCGATGTCGACGCGGTCCTTGGCGGCCAGGCCGGGCACCGCGGTCGAGCCGACGTGCTCGACCGCGAGGGCCCGGGCGCCC